>JBOGLB010000142.1:0-11181 GCA_050745965.1 Terriglobales bacterium
GGCCATGGAGTATTCGCAATGCGCAATCTAGCTGCATTTGGTTACGTTTGTCTCGCACTTTTGCTCGGTTCGCCGGCAGCGGCTCAAACGGCGAGTTCTCCGCAAGCCGACTCCAGAATCTCGGCCTCTTCGGCCGATGCGGTTTTGGCAGACGGCACGCCTGTTCGGCTTCGCACGACCCGAACGATATCCTCTAGAGACGCCCGCGCCGGAGACCCGGTTAACCTGGAGGTGTTGGACGAAGTCAAGATTGACGACACAGTGGTGATCAACAAGGGAGGCGCAGGCCTCGCGATCGTTACCGTTGCGGAGCCGAAAAAACTAATGGGACGCGGAGGGAAACTCGACGTCAGCATAGATTCCGCGACCCTTGTAAACGGCCAAAAAGTCGCCCTTCGCGCGGTGTTGCCTTCGACCGGGAGTGAAAACCAAAGGTCAATTGTTTCCGCAATCTCGGCGAGCAATGTTTCCTCGGCGCCGTTGATTTTTGTCCGCGGAAAGGACATTACAATTCCGCAGGGAACGGAATTCGTAGCCTACATGAACGGAGATTTGCCGCTGGATTTAGCAAGCCTCGATCCGGCAACGCTCGGTGCGAAGAACGCCGCGGCAACGCTGGCTCATTCCGCCAGCGAGCTCAGCATTTCATCTTTCCCGGATTTGGCGGAGATTCAGATTGACGGAAAATTTATCGGCACCACACCGTGCGATGTAGTCGTTCGCTCAGGCGAACACAAAATTGACGTTCGGCTCTCCGGATTTAAAATTTGGCACCGAACCGTGACCACCTCAGGCAACAAGTTAGCGTTCAAGATCAGATTGGAGCAGGATGGTCTCAACGGAAGCACGGTTTCCAACTGCTCCGACGCGGATTGCTCAGATATTCCCCTCGGTGATATTGCCAGGCAAAAACGGGCGATGGAGAGGACCGGGGGTTCCCCGCAGTAAGTTTAATGATTGTTGGATCAACCCTTGAAGAGAAGAGAGGCCTTCGCAATCTCTGAAAGCCTCAGACTACGCCGCGTCGTCAATCTTGATTCGAAGCGATTTCAGAAATTTCAAATCCTGATCACTGATCTTAAACTCCGGATTGCTGGAGAGAGTCGTAACCATCGAAGTCTTATCGCTCGATTTCTCCCCAGGCTTGCTCACACCGATTGTGGCCTCGAGTACCAGGAAGATGTCATACCCGCCATCCTTAATTCTAGAAACCACTTCAGCGATCTGATCGGAATCGGCCAGCGATTCGTTGATAGCCTCTCCTAACTCTTTCATCAATTGTTTTAATTGCTGGTCCACATAACCCCCTTATCTCACTGCTCGCCTGTTCCCGAGGTACGATTCAGATTAATCTGTCAGAACCGGTCGGTCATAAGCCAGACCCTTATCGTTACAACCTATTTAGATGCGCCACGAGCGTCCGCGGTTCCTGCGACCACCTTCGCCGCCGCTATTGTAACCCGAAGTTGCTAGAATCAGTGTTGTATGGGCGTAACAATGTCGAGGAAGATGGGAATCGCGGCCCGGATACTTGGAAAGCAACTGCGGCGCACTCGCACATTTGACGCGATGCTAAAGGGGGGCCGCGCCACTGCGGTTCACTTCGGGCGCATATTTCACCAGCTCTGGCTTGAGGTCACGGGGTTTGTTTTCCTGGCGTTATCTGCGATTGGGGCGCTGGCGCTGGTGCACGAATGGACGAAATACGAAGCCGCGAAAACAAATTCCAGCCGGATAGTTCTCGCAATCTGCTTCACCGCAGTGTTCGGATGGTTCGGACTGACCTCCTTTTGGCGGGTGCGAAAAAAAAATGAGCGAATCCATAAGGTCTAATCCAGATGGATTAGTGTCCTTTTTAAATCAGAATGTCTGAGCGCACCAATAAACCGGATTCCGGTTCGATCCCCGAACCTCACAGTTCTTCGAATATCCCGATTCATCCGCTTTACACGCCGGACAGCCTTGATCATTGGGATTACGCCGAAGAAGCCGGTTATCCCGGCCAGTTCCCCTTCACACGAGGCATTCAGCCGACCATGTATCGCGGGCGTCTCTGGACTATGCGCCAGTATGCAGGGATGGGCGATGCGGAGGAATCAAACAAGCGCTACAAGTATCTGTTGGCCAACGGCACCACGGGCCTTTCTGTAGCCTTTGATTTGCCCACCCAGATCGGGCTCGATTCCGACAATGCGCTGGCTACAGGCGAAGTTGGGAAGGTTGGCGTCGCCATTGACTCTATCGAGGATATGGAGCGTCTTTTTGATGGCATTGACCTCAATGCAATCTCTAGTTCGATGACGATCAATGCGACTGCTTCTATCCTGCTTGCACTTTATGTGGCCGTGGCGAAACGCAAGAGAGCGAATATCCAAGCGCTTTCGGGAACGGTTCAAAACGATGTCCTGAAGGAATACATCGCTCGTGGAACATACATCTTTCCAATTCAACCGGCCATGCGAATCGTTACCGATCTATTTGCATGGTCGAATGAAAACCTGCCGGAGTGGAATACGATTTCTATCTCCGGATACCACATGCGCGAGGCAGGTTGTACTGCCGTGCAGGAAGTTGCGTTCACGCTCGCCAATGGCATCGCTTATGTTCAATCCGCACTGGATGGCGGTCTCGATGTGGATACGTTCGGGCCCCGTCTCTCCTTCTTTTTCAACGCACACAATAATTTCCTGGAGGAAGTTGCCAAGTTTCGTGCCGCGCGGCGCATGTGGGCGCGCATCATGAGAGAGATGTTCAAAGCCGGGAACCCGCGTTCGTGGATGCTTCGATTTCACGCACAGACCGCAGGTTCAACCCTCACGGCACAGCAACCAGAGAACAACATTGCACGGACCGCTTTGCAGGGGCTGGCGGCTGTTCTGGGAGGAACCCAGTCGCTGCATACGAATTCTTACGACGAAGCACTGGCCCTTCCCACTGAGCACGCGGCGCGAGTCGCACTTCGTACCCAACAAATTCTCGCTCTTGAGTCAGGGGTCCCGCAGACGATTGATCCATTCGCCGGATCGTATTTCATCGAATCTCTCACTAATGAAATTGAGAAGCGCGCTACAGAATATATCGCGAAGATTGACGCTCTGGGCGGAATGCTTCGAGCCATAGAACGAGGCTATGTTCAGCAGGAAATTCAAAATGCCGCATATGAGTATCAGCAACAGGTAGATCGCGGGGAAGCGATCGTCGTGGGCGTGAACCGGTTTGCGATGGAAGAAGAAAACCCGGTGTTACTCCAGGGAATCAACGAATCTTTAGAGCACCGTCAGGTGGATCGCCTGCGTGCGTTGCGCGTACGCCGGAATTCGCAGAAGTGGTCGGCGTCGTTAATGCAAATTGAAACTGCGGCCCGCGGCAAAGCCAATCTGATGCCTCACATCGTTGCAGCGGTTGAGGCCTACGCCACAGTGGGCGAAATCTCGGACACAATGAGGAAAGTTTTCGGAGAATATAAAGAGGCAGTCGTTATCTAAGTTTCGTCTGATGAAAGCTTCACTGGGCTTGGCGCCGCGAGAAGCCTATTCTGGATGGCTATTCTGCTATTTTATAGTCGCAGGCTTCACGGCAATCGGGACAGTAATATAGTCCGCCCTCGCACAATCTGACGCCGAGCTGGCTCTCGCAAGAACAACAATACTTTTCGCATCCACATTTCGGTTCGGGCAGCTCACACTGCGCGCAGACTACTTTGGTTTTGGTGCTCATGCACGAACCTTATCGTGGGCGGTAGACGCAGGAAAGTGCCTTTGGTAACCAGCAACTTCCAAACTTAAATGGGCGCACCGATCACCCGGGTTGGCTCTTCCACGCTTGCTTCGCGCAGGAATTTCGCCGCTTCCTCCGGCGGAGTGGGATTTATGTAGAATCCGGTTCCCCATTCAAATCCAGCGGTCTTGGTCAGTTTCGGCATGAACTCGATGTGCCAGTGGTAGTGGTCGTTAATGGGATCCTGGATCGGAGAGCTATGGATTACAAGGTTGTAAGGCGGGTTATCGAGAACGCGATCTGCCCTGGTGAGCAAAACTTTTAGAGCTTTTGCCAGATTCTCAAAAATGTGTGACGAAGAATTTTCAAAGGCGGATTCATGTTCTTTCGGAAGAATCCATGTTTCAAAGGGGAAGCGTGGAGCATACGGCGCAATCGTTAGAAAACTTTCATTCTCCGCAACTATTCGTATGCCGGATTCACTTTCCTGCCGGATAATATCGCAAAAAACGCAGCGTTCCTTGTAAATGTAATACTGCTTGGCCCCTTCGATTTCCTCGACCACATAAATCGGTAGAATGGGCAGGGCGATCAACTGGGAATGAGAATGCTCCAGCGTCGCGCCCGCCGCTTCGCCATGATTTTTGAAGATCAAAATATATTTAAACCGGCTGTCCTTACGTAAGTCGAGAATTCTGTCACGGAACGTCCACAGAACATCTTCAATTCTCTTCGGAGAGAGGGTGGCGAGACTGGCGTTGTGGTCCTGGGTCTCGATGATGACTTCGTGGGCGCCGATGCCGTTCATCTTGTCAAACATGCCCTCAGCCTGCCGGTTCAAAACCCCTTCTATGCCGAGCGCGGGGAATTTATTGGGGACTACGCGTACCGTCCATCCAGGAGAATCGCGCTGGGGCGGGGGGCCCCCATTTGGATTCGGCCGATAAGCTTGAATCTCCGGCGGCGTCTTGGCTTCATTGCCGTAACAGAATGGACAAAAACCGCCCTTGTGTCTGATCTCTTCGCGGGCAAAATCGCTGGGACGTTTAGCGCGGTCGGTTGAAATAATTACCCATCGTCCCACAATTGGATCTTTTCTTAGCTCGGGCAAAGGCTAATTCCTCCTCAAGGCTGCGACCAGGACCGCAATCGAATTTTACTTTACCTCGCTGGGAGAGCGTTCTGAAATAACTGGAACGGGGGATGGTTCGAATGCCGATCATAATACACGGTGATCACGTCGAAGCGCCACTGCAAACCGGAAGGAAGAGGGCGCAGATACTCCCGCGCCGTCGCTGAAAGCTGCCGCCACTTATGGCGATCCACCGCCGTTTCGGCGGGCTTCACATCGCGCGACGTCCGGGTTTTTACTTCAATGAAGCACAGAACGTCCTTGTGCCATCCGACCATGTCAATTTCTCCGTGCTTGCGCGGTGATCGAAAATTGCGCGCGACCATAACGTAACCCAAGCGCCGCAAATAGAAATATGCGTCCTCTTCACCACGATGCCCCGTTTTCAGATGTGCTGCGGCGCCGGATCGAGGAAGCAAGTGTGCTGACAAAGAGTCAAGAAGTCGGACCGCCGCGTGAGTGATTCGACCCGAGAGCATGCTGACTAGTATCACTCAAGAGGCATGGTCTCGATGTGATGGCCGTCACACAGGCGACGATTTGATTCTTTTAGAAATGGAGATAAACGGACCGGACCTTCCGCTCCGCCACACAGCCGGGGCGGCTGTCTCAACGTGTTCTCAGTCTCATTCGTAGGCCAATGCGTCTATCGGATCCTTTTGGGCGGCCTTATAGGCTGGATACAAAGCGCCTGCGACCGCGCTCAGAATCGCAATCAGCGCCGCTTTTGCAACCCAACCCCAAACGGGGACAATCTGCAAGGTCGGCAGACGATAGGCAATGCCAACACTCGCTGCCCAGCTGAATCCAATTCCGAAAATGATGCCCACGATAGCTAGCAACGCCGTCTCACGCAGGATTGCGTTCACGATGTAGAACTTCGACGCGCCAATGGATTTCAGAATTCCAATTTCCCGCGTGCGTTCCATCACGGCCGTGTACATTGCCTGGAAAATCACGAGAACTCCCACAATCACCGAAATGAAAATCACGGTATTGATGAAAATTGACAACCCCGGATAGTTCGCCGGCGTCATCATCGAGAGAAATTCGCGGCTGGACCGCACCTGATACTGTTCCATGCCCGGAATACTTTTCACTTCTTTGACTACGGCGTCCGCATTAGCAGGGTCATCCAACTTGACGTAGAAAACGGAAGCCTTTCCCGGGCTGCCCATTAAATCCTGCAAGGTGGTAATTGGCAGAAACTTGCGCGCGCCTTTGCCGTGCTCGACAATCCCGGCAATGCGAAATTTATGGTTCAGAATTGCGATCATGTCGCCAACCTGCGCATGTTGAGCGCGGGCGAAGTAATCGTCCACCAACACATCGTCTGGGCCATGAAACGGTCCGCCGGCCACGTAGCGAAAGGGAGCACCCAGCGCCTCAAAACTTTTCAGATCAATGCCGTAAATTACTTCGACCGTACCGGCGGTGGAAACCATAGTGATAACCGGCGACACTTGCGTCACGTGGGGAAGGCGGCGGATTAGTCCTCCAGCCTTGATTGGAACAGGCGCGCTCGATAAACCCTGAATGAAAGATGAGTTTGGCGGTTGCACAATTACGTCCGCGCCAATCCCTTGCTGCCGGTTACGGGCATCATTGAGCATTCCCAGCGAAAGCCAGACAATCAGGAGGATCAGCGTCACTTCAAGAGCGATGGCAAATATACTGATAAGGGACCGTATAGGGCGATGCACCAGATTGGCCAAAACCATTTTGTTCATCGTCTAATCGCTCTCCCAATCACTTCGGCTGCCGGCTATTTATAGCAGGCTTTTGCTCGTCCAGATGAATCACTTCCGCATCCGGGGGCTTCACCAGTTCAAACTTGTCATCCCCAAGAGGCAGGTTCAACTCCAGTTTTACGAAACTTAGAGTGATGTCGTACTCTTCCTGCGGCCGCGAAATTTCAATCCGCGAAGGGAATTTAATTCCGTTATAGTCCTTATATGCCTCGTATCGCGCGTCGGTGGCGAGTTCTCCATCGTCGTCATAGATAAGTTGGCGGGACGGCAAGAGATCGGTACGGCTGAAGACGATCTTGCGGCTAAGAAACCATCCTTGCGAGCCTTTTCGTATTACATCCATTATGTAATCGGCATTCAGTACTTTGTGTCCTTTGGAATCAGTAACCTCTTCGGAGTGGTTCTCGCGCACGGCAATATCGTGGTCAGGATCAATTTCGCGAAGCAGTAAGGCGTCGTAGATGACTTGCGGACGCAAGTTTTCCAGCGGCTGTTGGGGATTGTTGGTTTGAACATCATTGCGGCCCATCACAAAACGGTTTTTGGGCGGAATCCAGAGCTCAAAATTCTGGCCGTCACTCACCATATCGAACGCCCGGTTACGGACGATCGGCATCAGCCCAATCATTCGCAGCATGGCAGGCTTGCGGGCAAGTACGTAGCCGCGAATCTCTTGGTACTCGGTAACTTTCCCTTTCTTCGCTCCTCCGACAGTCGTGTCAATATCCACGGTGGCCTGCATGGATTGAATCTTGGCTGCCTGATTATTTATGTACTCGATGAGTTGTTGCTGGGTCGCCGATTGCAAGGATGCGGGCGTTATCAACGGCTTTACCGAATGCGACCTGAAAAGACAGCCACTCAACGGCAATACAGACAGAAAAACAAAAATAAGACGCAGTCTTCCGACAGATGGCATTGGGCTCAATTATTTAGGGCTTAGATGAGTATAAGCGATGCGAAGTCGCAGAAAGCCGCACTCCTGGGGAATTGAGTAATTTTGTAATTGGGAATTTAAAATTCGACTTCAAATTACCCAATTACCCAATTACCCAATTACCCAATCCCATCTATCTTCCTTCCATTGCGCGCCGGTACGCCGCGACATTTTTGTTGTGTTCTTCCAGGCTTTGAGCGAAGCGATGATGCCCATTGCCATCACTCACGAAGTAGAGGTAATCGGTGACGGCGGGATGCATTGCCGCTTCCAGCGACACTTTTCCGGGATTGGCGATGGGCTCGGGCGGTAATCCAGGGTGCAGATAAGTATTGTAGGCGGACTTGAATTCCATATCCTCGTGATGCAACGCACCCGCATAAGTTCCGGTCATGAGCTCAGCGTAAATAACGCTGGGATCGGCCTGCAAGGGCATGTTTTTATCGAGCCGATTGTAATAAACGCTTGCAACGACGGGCGACTCATCAGGGACGGACGTCTCTTTCTCGATAATTGACGCCATGGTCACGATTTTTTGCACGTCGGAATTTAGGCCTATTTGCCGGGCCACCTGGCGGAATTGCTTCACCATCACGCCGAGCATTTCTTGTGTGGTCTGGGTTCGCGTGAACTCGTAAGTGTTGGGGAAGAGAAAACCCTCCAAAGTTTTTGCGTCAGGCGCCAGATCGTTGATCAAAGCTGACCCGTTCATTTCGGCGTCAAGAAATTCCTGTCGTGAACACAGGCCCGCGTCATTCATCGCTTGCGCAATATCGAAGATGTTGAACCCTTCCGGAATAACGACGGTGTGCACGTAAATGTCTCCGCGGGCAAGACGGTCATGGATTTCCCGTGCGCTGGCGGTTTTCTCGAAGAGGTACTCTCCGGCTTTTAACGACCGCCGATGATGCAGATAGTGCCAGAGAATAAAGGCATCAGCATTGCGGATTACTCCGGCAGACTTTAACTCGCTCGCAATGCGCCGTGTCGAAAACCCTGGCCGAAGCAGCACAAACTTTTGCCCTGACGGCGCAACTGGTAACAATAGCGCCCAGGCAAGCCACCCGGCGGTGGTAAGTGCAGACAATAGAACCACTGTGAAGAGAGAACGCAAGATGAACTATTTTAGATGAGAAGCAAAACGCGAGTCGTCAATCACTAGTTGTTGACCCTTGGAGGTGCGGAGCAGACTTCGATTACGGACCAGAGCGTTCGAAATTCATGCTGGCATCGTTCCGGTCGGATTGCGTGTCCATCCAGCTTTGAAGGATCAGCACGGCCGCTAACCTGTCCACTACTTCGCCGCGCCGCTTGATGGACATCTCCGAGTCTCGCAATACACGATTGGCTTGCGCTGATGTGAGCCTCTCATCCCATAAATGCACCGGCAGACGAAAGTGTTTTCTCATATCCTGCGCGAAAATCTGCATTTTCTCAGCCTGGGTTCCTTCGGCGCCACTCATGCGCAGCGGATATCCCACGACGATTTCTGTCACTCCGTATTTAAGAATGACTTCCTTAAGCTGCGCATAATCGGAGCGCCGATTATGACGGCGAATTGTTTGCAGTCCCTGTGCGGTGATACCGAGAGGATCAGAAACGGCCATTCCGATGGTCTTCGAGCCGACGTCCAACCCCAGTATGCGGGGATGAAGCACGGTTTGGGATTCTGCCATCAGATCCAAGGACACGGGCTAATTATAAGTCCGCGCAAATTAGGAATCGTGATGGCGATGCGCTTCACCGAGGTGTCGGCTGAAACCGCAAGCCAGGTTCTCATGGTGAGAGCTGTTTTATAACCGAGAAAACATCAGTTGCGAGTACACTACGATACGAATATGGCAACGGAAAGCGTGACAGTTGAATCGGCAGGCTCTGGGCAGGTTGTCATAGTCCCCGAGGAAGTTCAACGCCGTAATTGGGCTCAAAACCTGATTGGCGTGGGTGCGATTCTTGGCCTGTGCTATTACTCGGAGATCGTTCTCGCCGTGCTGTTGGTTGCGGTTCTGCTCTCATTCATTCTGGCGCCTTTGGTGGACGGCTTAACTCGTGCTCGCATTCCGCGCGCATTGAGTGCCTTGATCGCGATTCTCTTATTGTTGGCAGCTATGGTGGGAGCTATTTATGCGTCCTACAACCAGGCGTCCTCGCTGCTGCAAGACTTACCTAAATATGCGAATAGAGTACGCGACGAGGCAATGCGTTTCCGAAGGCAAGCAGAAAGCCTGGAGGTTCTAAATCCCCGGGAGAAGGGCGTTGTGAGCGTTCGCCCTGCAACCGATTGGACCGACGTACTTACTCGCGGGGTGGGATCGGTCAGCCAGGCTGTTTTTGCCGCGTCGTTCGTGCCATTTCTGGTTTACTTCATGCTCACCTGGCAAGAGCATGTGAGGTCGGCTACTGTAATGCTTTTTCACATGCACAGTCGCCATACAGCTTACGTCACGTTGGGGCTGATTTCGGCGATGATTCGCAGTTTCATGGTAGGGAATTTCCTGATTGGCCTATTTATGGGTGCCATTAGCACATTGATCTTCTGGTCCCTGCATTTGCCCTTTTTCTATATTGTTGGGTTTATCAGCGGTTTCGTCAGTCTCATCCCGTACATGGGGGTTGTCTTGGCCATGGCTCCTCCAATGTTCGTAGGCTTGGGCCATATCCCCTCTGCAAACTTCGCCTACATCGTATTGACCGTTCTGGGGCTTCATATTCTGGCATTAAACGTCCTCTATCCGAAAATTCTCGGTAAGCGGCTGCAATTGAACCCTTTAGCCGTAACAATGTCACTCTTGGTTTGGGCGTGGCTGTGGGGAGCCATCGGACTGCTGCTCGCCATTCCAATAACAGCGGCGATGAAAATTATCTTCGATCACATTGATCCGTTGAAGCCTTATGGAGTGTGGTTAGGAGAGTAGAGGCGGCGGGGTAGGTATAAATTGTAACGACTGATCTAGGCTTGAAATTCCGAAACGTCAGGCAGGCGGAGTTTGCTTTTGGAGAGCGCTTCTGAGAGCAAGTCTTCCACTTCGGATTCCGGGCAATTTTTCGCCATCGCCATCTCGCTAACCAGCAAGTAGCGGGCTCGTTCCAGCATCTTCTTCTCGCGGAAAGAAAGCGATTTCGCTTGATTCAGCACCAATAAACCCTTCAGAACCGCCGCCACATCCAGCAGCGAGCCGGTGCGCATTCGGTCAGAGTTTTCCTTGAAGCGGTATTTCCAATCCGCGTTGCTGTCACATTCGCCGTGGGTCAGAAAATCAATAATCTTTTGAATCTCACCGTTGCGAATGACACGCCGAAGGCCAACCATCCCCACGTTGTGGAATGGGACCATTACTTTGAGGCTGCTGGACTGGATTTTCAGCAGATAGAACTGTTCAACCGTCGCGCCCATGGTCCGGCTGCTGATTTGTTCGATAATTCCTACACCGTGGTTAGGATAAACGACTTTTTCGCCTATATGGAAATTCTCACCGCTTAACATAAGGAACCACCGAAAAGCGTAGGCGAACCAGAGAACAGCACATCTTTTAGTCTATCCCAAGCTGGGAATAAAGACAATTTGGGCATGGCATGGCCGGTACATTGTCACTCGGTTGCAGGCTTTTCTCCGCACGACGAGACAGGCGTAACCACGACGAGGG
>JBOGLB010000143.1:0-4184 GCA_050745965.1 Terriglobales bacterium
GCCTGGGGCCCCGCGAGCGTTTGTGATACCGCAAATAAGTTTGAGCTTGTCATGCCCATCGCAGCGCCTGCCAGCAGGAGAAGCGCCACCAAAAGGCCGATGGGCGCGATGGCGCAGCCGGATAGAAAGAGTCCAGTGCAGATCATACCTAGAACCACAAAGGTCGTGCGGACACGAGTGGGCGTGGCGCCAGCCGAAATCAAGCGGTCTGACCATCGTCCGCAGACGAGGCAAGACAGCGCTGACGTAAGAAAGGTTGCTCCCCCGACGCTGGCCATGCTCGTTAACGGGAAATGGCGCTCGCTTACCAGGTAGAACGGAAGCCATGTGAGGAGAAAGTACAGAGCGTAATTCATGCAAAAATGTCCGATCCATGTTCCCACAGAGGATCGCTCCTTGAGAATTTCGGATAGTCCAGGACCGTGTTTCATGTGCAGAATTCTCAGGTTGGGCGTGCGCGGCATCCATTGAACCCATGGAGGCAGCCACAAAAGGGCGGCAAGTCCGAGGACAACGAAGAATGGTCTCCATCCAAAATGCGCCACTAGGGTTGCGCCCAGGAAAATGCCCACAGCAGGTCCCAAAGATTGACCAGCGCCGATAACGGAATTGGCAACGCCCCGCTGATTCTCCAGGAAATGGCTGGCGAAGATCTTCGCATACGAAGGGTAGGCCACCGACTCTCCGATGCCCAGAACAACCCGTATGGCCAGTAGCATGGCAAACGTGTGTACGAGTCCGGTGAAAGCGGTGGCAGCCGACCATAGGAAGAAGCCTATCGCGAAAACCCACTTCACTTCGAAGTGATCCACCAGCCATCCCACAGGAATTTGCATGCAGGCGTAAGTCCAAAAGAAAGCCGAAAGCAGAATGCCAAGTTGTGCGGGCGAGAGGCCCATTTCGGTTTTCAGCAATGGTGCGGCTACCGAAAGGTTGGCGCGGTCAATATAGTTGATGAAGACGGAAAGCCCGAGCAATACCTGCACGCGAATCAGTTCTGGCGGAACTCTCACCCTGTTCGATGTGGGAATGGCGGACATGACTAAGGCGCACCATCATAAACCTTGCGAGGAAACAATTTGGGCGAGAACCAGGCAGAAAAAAGTTTTCTACGCGCCGGTAGCTTGAGTCAGAGGAAGGCCGTCACTTGGGGCTTGGATTGCCGCCGCCGCGACGCTCGCCGCCGGCACTTTGCGTTGGACCCGAATTTCGCCCCGGGAATAGATAGCGTCCAACGCGATAACCGCCGCTGGGTCTAATCGTTTGCCCGAGAGCGAGTGAATGATTCTCAATGCCTCATGCGGTTCGTGAGCCTGTTGGTAAGGACGATTCGTGGTGAGTGCGTCAAACGTGTCAGCCACGGCAATGATACGAGGCAGCAATGGAATTTCGTCACCCTTCAACGCCCGCGGATAACCACGGCCGTCAAGAGATTCATGGTGCAGCTCAATGCCAGGGATCATGTCCTTCAATTGGGCGACCGGCCGCAGGATGTTTGCTCCCTTGGTAGTGTGTGTCTTCATGATGTCGAATTCTTCCGGGGTAAGCGCGCCGGGTTTCTTCAGGATGCGGTCTTCGATTCCGATCTTGCCGACGTCGTGTAACTGAGCCGCGACCCGCACGATCTCGATAAAGTCGTCGTGCTGCCCCATTTCCTTCGCGATTAGCACCGAGTACCGTGTCACACGATCGGAATGGCCACGGGTATAGGGATCCTTTTCGTCCACCGCGCCCGCGAGCATTTGTATTGATCCCATGAAAAGCTCGAGATTTTCATTGGCTGCGCGTTTTAGGTCAAGGACAAAGCGCTCGAGCTCTTCAGACATGGTATTGAATGTGGCCGCCAGCTCGCCAATTTCAGTCCGGCTCTTGAGTTGAACCCGTTGGCTAAAATCTCCGCGGGCAATTGCACGGCTGGATTCCGTTAAGATTTCCAAAGGATTTGTGATGCGGCGTGCGGCTATCGTGCCGACTCCAATGCTCAATGCAACTGCCATCATTGCCAATAAGCGCCCGGTGCGCTGCATTTCATAGACGCCGCGGTAGGCCTCGTCGCGAGGTTTTTGCACCACAACCGCCCAGTCTAAATTCGAAACAGGGCTGTAAGTCCCCAGCATTTTGACGCTCTTCTTGTCGCCAATCGAAAATTCGCGAGTGGCGGCGACCATTTGTGCTTTGCTTCCCTCGTCCACGAAATTTCGCACGATCTCGAAGTTGCTCATGTCTTGCCCGGTAGCGTAATTGGAAGTCGCCCCGGCAACCAGTCGCCCCTGACTGTCAACCACGTAAGGAGTAAGGCCGCCCCGATTCACTTCCTGCAATCGGCGAATCAAAAACTGTAAATCAACCACTGAGGCAATCATTCCAAGGAAGCGTCCGCCGTAGGTTACGGGCGTGCTGACGAGCATTACGGTGCGAGCGGACTTGCCGGTTCCCACCACTAAGGCCGCGCCGTTATAAGCGCGCCCGTCTCGGGAGGCGATAAACGCCCGTTCCAGCTCTTTTTGCAAAAAAGCGTCAGGGGCGATTCGTCCCGCCGATATTCCTTTGGCGTCAGAATTTAAAAGCGTGGCGTAGGCAAGGTCATTAGACGAAGAGACTAAATTCTCTAACAGCGCCCGCAGTTCGGGCGCTTCGACATGTTCGGCGGTTATATCCCATCCGCTAGCCACCTGAAGCGCGGAAGACAAATTCGCCAGCATCATTCGTAGCGATTCCTGATGCTGCGAGATATCGTCCGCGAGTGAGCGGGTCACCGTATTTTGCAGCAGTCTCTCGTTCGTGATGAGGCGCTCGCGATTAATATCTTCCATCTGAACGGAATAAAAATACACCGGCACCACGCTGATGAGCGTGAGAACGCCCAAGATGAGGTAGAGGATAGGAATCCGGCTTGGTAGACACTTTATGTGCAAGATGGCCCGTTACGTCGTGACAAACGGCATTTCAAAAGGATCTTTCAAATCTTACTTGGAAACCCATCAGGAGGAATGAAGATGAGACCTTGAGGCGATTACGAAAGTACCGCTGCTAGAAGCGTTCTCTGGATAACCCGGTCTCACTTTTGGCGGTGCGAGTCATCAGCTCATTGATGGCTGTGGTGGGTGACTTTCCATGATGCAGAATTGCGTGCATCTGGGACGCAATAGGCATCTCGATGCCATGTGCATCGGCGAGGCCGACAGCTGCCTGGGTCGTAGAAATGCCCTCGGCCACCATCCCGTGCATTGCGGCAATAATATCCGGCAGCTTGCGTCCGCGGCCTAATTCCAATCCCACGCTGCGGTTGCGGGAAAGCTCTCCGGTGCAAGTGAGAACCAAGTCGCCCAGACCAGCCAATCCCGCCACGGTTTCTGATCGCCCTCCGCACGCAACTACCAAACGAGTAATCTCGGCCAGGCCTCGGGTAATGAGGGCCGCAATGGAATTGTGCCCAAATCCCAGTCCGCTGCACACCCCCGCGGCCAGGGCAATGATATTTTTCAGAGCACCGCCCAGTTCCACGCCAATAACGTCATCATTGGTGTATAAGCGGAATCGCGCATCACTAAATTCTTTTTGCACAATGCGCGCCAGTTCGTCGTCCGCTGACGCAATGGTCAGTGCAGTGGGATCTCCCCGCGCCGCCTCAAGAGCAAAGGAAGGCCCGCTGAGCGCCCCAACTCGGGGAACGAAACCATCCCCGGAAGAGACGACTGCGCTGATCACTTCGGTCATCCTCAGTAAAGTTTGCGGCTCCAGGCCTTTTGTGGCACTGACCAACAGTATTCCTTGATGCAAATAGGGCCGCATTTGCAGCAGCAGGGAACGGCAGTGTTGTGAAGGCATCACGCTGATCACAATCTCAGCATCTTGCAGCGCCTGCTTCAGGCTGCTGGTCGCGGTGACGCACTGGGGGATTGGCTGCTGGGGTAGAAATATTTGGTTAATCCCGGTGGCGGCAATGGAATCGCAAACTTCTTTTTCGTGAGCCCACAGTTGAATCTGGTGCGAGCCCCGCCGCCCTAGGATGATCGAAAGGCCTGTTCCCCATGCTCCCGCGCCGATAATTGCAATCCGGCTCATGTTCGCTTCCACCTGAAGCGAGGTTCGGTTCCCGCAATAAGCCGCCGAATGTTGGCGTGATGTCTGAGAACGATAAGAAGGGAAGCCGTCGCGATCAGGGAAATGGTGCGGTTCTCCAG
>JBOGLB010000144.1:0-9822 GCA_050745965.1 Terriglobales bacterium
GCCGACAGATCGCGGCCAACTGATTGTGAGCCGCGCGCTCGGCGCGGCGTCCCCGAACAATAAGTCGGCAATAGCGTTTCCGGCCTGCACCCCGGGAAACCAGGCTTGCATGATCGCAGGCACGTGATCATTTGCCCACGTAATATGCAGCGGGAGTCCACTTTCCAAAACCAAAACCACGGGCTTGCCGGTTGCGACAATGGCTTCGAGGAGTTGTTGTTGCTGGTCCGGCAAATCAAGACTGGCGCGCGAACTGGCTTCACCAGTCATCTGCGCAAGTTCCCCAAGGACCATGATCACCACGTCCGCTTTGTTGGCTGCGGCGATTGCGTCTTGCATGTTCGCCGTGCCGGTTCCATTGTCGCCGCTTGCCGCACCCGTGGCGGTTTTCGGAGCGGGCACGAAACCGTGTAAACCGGGATTCTTGTAAACCTTTTCCATGGATAAAATGTCCGCGCCTTTTGCATACAAAATATTTGCGTGCGGCAAGCGAGCTTTGATCGCTTCCAGCGGAGTCACGGCGTCGCTGGCTTTCCCGTTCCCGGCCCAGGGTCCAAGTTGATCGGCTTTCGAATCGGCCAACTGCCCGATGATCGCTATGGTCTTATTGCTTTGACCGAGCATGTTCGGATCCAGCGGCAAAAGGTTGTTTTGATTTTTCAAGAGCACAATTGATTCCTGCGCCAGCTTGCGCTCGACCTCGAGATTCGCCGGGGAAAGAATATCGTCATGGGCGCGTCGCGGATCGGTATAAGGATTGTCAAATAGCCCTGCTTGGAACTTGATCCGCAACACGCGGCGCACGGCTTCGTCGAGCACGCTCATCGGCACCGCGCCAGACTTCACGAGAGCGGGTAGTTGTGTTCCAAAGTCTCCGCCGGCCATATCCATGTCCACGCCAGCTGATATTGCTTTCCGAACGGCTTCGCTGCTGTCGCGTGCAATTCCGTGAGCGATTAGCTCGTGGACCGAGGTGTAGTCGCTCACGACAAATCCGTTGAATCCCCATTCGCCGCGAAGGATGACAGTGAGGGTGTGGTGGTTGGCCGTCGCCGGCACACCGTTCAGATCTTCGAATCCGGCCATGATTGTGCCGGTCCCAGCTTCAATGGCCGCGTGAAATGGCGGCAGGTAAACTTCGCGCAAGAGCTCTTCAGAAATGTCCACGGTGTTGTATTCGCGTCCGCCTTCGACCGCTCCATAAGCGACAAAATGCTTCGCACAGGCAATCACGCTCTGGGGGTCGGCAAGATTCGATCCCTGAAATCCGCGCACCCGGGCGGCGGCGACCATTGATCCCAGATAGGGATCTTCCCCGGCGCCTTCGACAATTCGCCCCCAACGCGGGTCACGAGCGATATCAACCATGGGAGCGAATACCCACTTGATTCCGTCTGCCGACGCCTCTCGGGCGGCGACACGCTCCGCCTGTTGAATTAAATCGAGGTCAAAGCTGCCGGCGCTGGCGATTGGCACCGGAAAGATGGTGCGGTAGCCGTGAATGACGTCAAGACCGAAGAGTAGCGGGATTTTCAATCGCGATTTTTCGACGGCGAATTTCTGTGCCGCGTTAGTCCTATCCGCGCCAGTCACGTTAAAAAGAGAACCCGCTCTTCCCTGCCGCACCAGGTCGAGATTCTGGGGGGAGTCTGTATCGTACTGAGCGAGCTGGCCAGCCTTTTCTTCCACCGTCATCCGTTTCAACAAGTGGTCAATACGGCTTTCTATGGCGGGATTGAGAGTAATTTGACAGAACGAGAATGGGCTCGTGGCTAGCAGGAGCAACATCGCCAAAATCACGCGACGAATGCGAATCATCAATTCCTCCAAATTTATTACACGAGGATCATTGCTGGAAAAGGCTTTGTCGTCAAGCTGGGATGCCTGAAACCGCTTTCTCGCACATGCTTGTCGTAAAAAAATCGCGCAAGAACGGATTAAGGCCCGATTGTTTGAGTGAAATAGTATTGGGAAGTTGACAATTACCGGTTGCGTGCACAGGTAGTGTTTATGCACTAACCCCGGGGTCTCAGGTCTCGCAACGGCGGCGAGACTTGGGGCACCGTGACCTTCTTACTTCAACAAATCTATTCGCGGCGGGAGCTAATGAAGCAGGTCGGCCATTCGCTTTGACGCTTTATCAGCCTTAGTCCGTCCGGTTCAATCGCCGGTGCCGCAGGTGCAAACCCCCTGGCCGCTTCCGAGCCTTTGCAAGGCCTGGCATTGACTCTGCACGCTGACAGGAGCGTTTCCAGCCGGTGTGGATTGCGAACCGCCACCGTCGGCAGGAGGCGTCCCCATTGTGATGGCTTGTATATGGGTAGCCCAAATCGTGAGCGATCCGTCGGGAGTGACCGAAGCTGGATTACACTTTGGATTGCCCGCTAGATCGGACGAGTCAACCTCGATGGTTCCGCTGGTCAACGTCTGTCTCGTCAGTGGATTCGACGCAAGATCGTTGGTCAGAGAGAGCGTCAACAGGCCGTTCTTGCTTACGCGACAGCCACAACATTCGCTCAATTGCTGGTCCGCGCTAAAGACATATACCATCGCGCAGACATTCTCTGCCGTATCTCCGGAATTGCTGATACGCAGCGCGGAATCAACCCCTGGCGTATTTGCCTGATCGAAATAAGTATGGGAAATTTCACCGCGCCTTGGGCTGTCTTCCGTTTCAACGTAAGTGACGGGTATAACGGTCAAACTGGTCGAACCGGTGACGGAACGGTAGCTGGCGTTTATCGAGGCGGTTCCCACGTCCGCACCAGTTGCGACGCCCGAAGCGCTCACCGCGGCGATATCCGGATCGGTAGAAGTCCAGGTCGCCTGCGTGGTCACGGACCGCTTGGTGCCATCACTAAAGAGCTCAACCGCACGAAACTGCTGGGTAAAGCCAACCGTAACGGATTGGTTCGCGGGCGAGACAGCCAACGAAACCGGGACCGCTGCCGAGACTGTGACGGCGGTCATCCCACTAATTGAGCCGTCGGTCGCAGTGATTGTTGCCGTCCCAAGGCTTGTTGCCGTGACAAGACCGGTGGCGCTCAAATCCACAACTCCTGGTACTGCCCCACTCCAAACGACTTTGCTGCTGAGATCCTGAGTGCTCCCATCGTTGTAGGTTCCAGTTGCGATGAGTTGTTGGGTCTCGCCTTTTGGGACGGACGGATCCGCAGGAGAAACAGCGATCGAAACTAGATTAATCGCGGGAACGGTGATGGCATCAGAACCGCTGATGGAACCTGAAGTAGCCGTAACGGTTGCTGACCCTGGACCTTGGGCGGTAAGAAGGCCAGTACTGCTTAAGTCCACCACGCCAGGCACGGCACCAGCCCAGGAAACTTTACCTGTGAGGTCTTGGGTAGTTCCGTCGTTGTAACTTCCCGTCGCGGTAAGCTGTTGAGTCTTGCCATCATAAATCGAAAGATTGGCAGGGGAGACCGCGATCGAGACTAGATTGGCACCCGAAACTGTGATGGTGTCAGAACCGCTGACGGAAGCGGACGTAGCCGTGACTATCGCTGTGCCGTTCGCGAGTGCGGTAATCATCCCCCCATTGCCGAGGGTGACCACATTTGCCGAGGAAACTGTCCAAGCCACTGCGCCGGTCATGTTCTGGCTGCTTGCGTCGGTAAAGGACCCGGTGACCATCAATTGCTGCGTATCCCCTTTTTTCAGGGAAGGATTCGGCGGCGTGACAGTCAACGAAGTCAAGGCAGCGGGCCCGACGGTAATCACAGTCGAAGCATTGAGCGAGCCAGCAATGGCAGATATAGTCGCGGTACCCGGTTCTAGTGTAGAGACCAGGCCGGTGGGACTGACCGCCGCGACAGTTGAGGGGGACACGGTCCAAGCCACACTTCCCGTGACGTCCTGGGTAGTCCCATCGCTAAATGTTCCTGTAACTGTAATCTGCTGCGTACGCCCCTTTGGGATTGCGGCGCCAGGAGACGAAATTGACAGGGAGACCATTACGGGTTGAAGAACCGTGAGTGTCTCAGCGCCGCGGATTTGCCCTGAGGTCGCAGTGATCATCGCCGTTCCCGGACCAGCGCCCGTCACTAATCCGGATGAGTTCACACTGGCGACCGATGCACCTGAGGAGGCCCAGGTTGCGGAGCTGGTTACATCCCCAGTAGTTCCATCCGCGTACATACCAGTTGCGGCAAGCTGAATCGTGCTTCCCTTCGGCACGGATGAAGCGGGGGGTGTAAGTGAAATTGAGATTAAGGAAATGGGAGGAACGGTGAAAGTTACTTGCGCGCTGATGGAACCGGAGACCGCCTCGATTACGGCACTTCCCGTGTGCTTCGCCACCGCGATGCCAGATTTGTCCACCGATGCTATAGCAGAGTTCGTAGTGCTCCACGTGACCGTCGTGGTCACATCCTGCCTGGTTCCGTCGGAAAAAACTCCGGTCACAGCGAAGCGCTCGCTGTCGCCCATAGGCACAACTGGATTGGCTGGAGAGATTACAAGGGACGATAATGACTTGTCGCTATTCTTACTTGAGTGCCCCGATCCTGGGGTTCCTCCGCATGCGATTAGAACGCTCAGGAGGCAAGCGATCACGGTGATCGCGCCAATGGCCCTGAACCTTGCTGCGCCCCTGATAATGCTTCGTCCCATAGTTGCTTTGAGCTGCCGGTCAGGGGGAAGACGCGACTACCTAAAGAGACTCATACTTTAGAATTAGGTTGATAGTTGGGGAATGGCCTGATGGCTCTAGACAGATTGGCTTAACATAAGGGGATTAGCCTATAGGGATTAACCCATTTGGGTTAGTCCAGAAGTGCCAGCAAGGGTGCGGTTTAAAACATGAATTGCAGGCCGGAAAGGTAGCTTTCATCCTCGATATTCCGTCTCTTAGTCCAGCGAACCTGCACAAGTGTAGGGATGGTGGCGCCTTCAGAAACGCCAACGCGACAGAGCATTAGCGACGCGCGGTCCACTGGTTGGCTGGTTAAAAGGCAAAACCCGCCCTTGCTGACGTTTTGGGCCCGGCCAGCGAATGATGATTTGGCGGGTTGTTTTTGCTTTAACGGCGGCACATCAGTGGCTTGAACTTCAAGAATTTGCGGGAATCTAGGATGCCTGCGGCGGTCGCGTTCGGAGGAGGGCTTCACAATCAGCGATAATGCCTTGTCATCAGCAATAGGTAAATTGGTCGAATGGATTAGTTCAATCGAACCATTTGGTCATTCGGTAATTTGAAATTTGGTACCGAATTACAAATTACCCAATTAGCAAATGACTAGGCTTGCGCACCAATGACCCGGCCCACAATGCCGGAGCGGGTTGAAACTCCCATTTTCACCATTACCAGTCGAAGAAAAGCCTTCACCGTGTTGGGGCTGATATTCATCCTGAGCGCGATTTCTTTGCTGGTCAGGCCCTGGAGCAAAAGTTCGACGGTTTCGCGCTCCCTCGCCGTTAGATCGAACTGCTTGGTAAGTTGCGACAATGCCGTAGTGTTTGAAGAATACCGCTCCAGCAACACTCCGAGAGACGGTTGATTGCCATTGTTATTGCAGTCCAGGCGGAAAGTACGGCAGATGTAACGCCGTCGCCCTGATTTAAACTCCTTCACGAAGTCGGGCGACTGACGGGATTGGCGGTCAACCAATCCTGAGCGGACTTTGTCAGACAAGAAAACATCGAGGCGTTTAATTTTTTCCGGAAGGTTTGGGAACGTGAGGATCTGCACGGCCTCAGCATTGCAAGCGAGAGGAGTTAACGTGGGATCCATCAACAAAAATCCAGGTTCCGATATTCCAATTGGCACAGAAAACTCCTTCGACGTTGAAAATCGCTTCAGGACTCTTACTTTCAAGAACCCTGCGGGGGAGGAGTTCAGTGCCCTCGCGGCCGTTTAACTAAGATTCCGCGGAAGAAGCACTAAAATAATTTGGCCGCGCTGGGGAGGAAGAGCAAGCTTTGCATCGGAAAGCGCATATGTCAAGTGGCAAAGTGACGAAAACTCCCGCCAGATTCCAGAACTCAGTAAACACGGCGGTTTTTGAGGTCTCATTATTTGGCCTAAACTTTTTGGCTAGCCCATTTGGATTACTTGATTGGGTTAGCCTGGAGGGCTAGTTCTCCCGTATTATTGCTGCCTTCCGGTTACGGTGCTTTACTGTGGACTGGTGTTGTCTGCTGGTTTTCTACGGGCGCACGAAGGAGTTTTTTTGAAGCCAGCAGGACAAAAGTTTCAGACGAAAAGCAAATTCGTCGAAATACTTTTTTCAGCCCTCCCCATATTTTTTGCTTTGCGGCGACACGGGTCTTCGGCGCGGCAGACCATCGGCCCGCGTGCTTGCCGGCTAGATTAGCGAAGCTAGAGACGGGGAACAAACCGGACCGGCAAATTGACCCGTCAGCAGATACCGCGAAATGCGCACCGACTGAGCAGGCAGGAAAGTCTCCGGCAGAAGTTGCAAGCGGTGGGGTTGACAAGAAGTCTGTGGCTTCAGATATTAGAAGGGTGGAAGATAGCTCTGCCGATGACCGGAGCGGGGATCCATCGGTGGACGGTGCGGACCGGGACTTAGTACAAGGATAAGCTTCACCTTTCCCTGGGAATCCGGTCGGCGAAGATAGATGTTCCACAAACTTGCAGCCCGGCTAATGCGCCGGAATAGACCGACGGTGTTTTGGTTGATAAAAAAAGAAATCGCAATCTTTTGAGGAGTAAGCGTTCAGAGATCATGGCAAAGTTATCTTTCATCCCGGCGTTGGCGATTGCTCTCGAGTTGTTGTTCTCAGTGGCTCTGCACGCTCAGAATCCTCCGATGAATTGCAAGCCTGACGGGATTATCTAGGTGTGCACGCTGGTGGATTCGACAGCCGCTCCAGTTGTTGCGGCACCGGTCGCGGTGGCCCCGGCCCCGGCTCGGCCCGTACCGCATGTTACATATAAGGACGGGCAGCTAACGATCGTAGCCGCAAATATCCCACTGAGCGATGTGCTGCATGAAGTGAGCCGTGTGACTGGAGCCACTCTTGAAGTGCCTGCTGGAAGCGCTTCGGAGCCTATATTCGCTAATATTGGTCCGGGTTCGGTGCGGGATGTTCTGGTCGCCCTTTTAAATGGCACTCCATTTAATTACGTCATCGCGGGATCGCCCGACGCGGCGGGGAAGCTTGAGAGTGTGGTGTTGACCCCTGCAAATCAATCCAGCGAAGTCGCGGAAGCCTCGGAATCCAATATACCCGCTGTCGCGCCGATGCCTCAGAACAGGTTTCAATCCCCGGCACAGGCGCAGCAGCATGCTGCCTTTATGGCAGCCGTTGAAAAAATCAAAGCTGCTGCTTTGCAGCGGGCAGAGGAAAAATATGCAAGTGGTGGCCTCCGGACTCCAGATTCCGATGCCGCAGATACAACTGCGCCAGCTTCGAGTCCCGCCAACTCCCCGGCCCCGGACGCCGCCGTTCCCGCTCCGGAAGCCGCAAATCAATAGCTCCCCTGGCAAAAACCAACTATCGTCCTGCTTCCGAACATGAAGTCCGCAGTTAGCGACTAATTCTTTTGGCTAATACGATTGGGTAATTGATGAATTAGACCCAAAAGGATTAACTTTGTTGCCTCGTGACTAAGCCACATGGGTAATTGCAAATAATTTAAATTGAACTTAGCGTTCTGACCGCGCATCCTTAGCTGAATTTGTCCCCTCCCCCCAGCCGGCAGCGCCTCAAAATAGGAGGATCCTCAATGAAGAAAGTACTATGTAGCATTCTGCCCATACTAGCTATCGCTTTGGTCATCGCCATGATTTCGGGCGCTGCCTTTGCGCAAGAAGGGGAAGTATTCACCACGAACTACTTCGCCAACAACACCACAAAAGGAGCGCCGGATGCAACGTTGCGTTTCAGTGAACATGGCTCAGTCGCGGACGAAGAATGCGCCATGATCTACGTTTACGCCGCCGATCAGCAGCTGACGACTTGCTGCGGATGCCCGGTTACCGCCAACGGTCTCGTTCACGAGAGTGTACAGACGGACCTGACCTCAAACTACCTGACCCGCACTGAGCCAAACGAAGGCGTGATCCAGATCGTTTCCGGACTTTACCTCGGCGTTTGCGATCCCACCAGCGTTGACGTTGCTCCTGAGATCGATTCCTGGGCAACCCACATTCAGAACAAGGTCGGCACCACCTGGCCGATTACAGAAGGCCGTGGGGACGAGGAAGTGTTGAGCCCTCGCGAATTGGGCACTCTTGAGTCCGATTGCGCTGCCGCGATCAGACTTGGCAGTGGCTATGGCGTTTGCTCTTGCAATCCTGAAGCGACCAAGTAAAATTGTGTAAATGCGAATGGCGGGCGGATTCGCCCGCCATTCATTTTTTGCAGTTTGCCCTACAATTTGGATTAGTTCCTTTGGCTAATGCGATTGGGTAGTTGTACAGCTAATGCGATGGAATTAGCTTTAGTACCTAGTGAGAACGACTAAGCCACAAGGGTAATTGTAAAGATTTAGATACACGGTAGAGTTCGGACTGCGCGTCCTCAGCTGAATCCCCCTCCCCCCAGCCGGCAGCGCCTCAAATAGGAGGATACTCAATGAAGAAAGTATTATGTAGCATTCTGCCCATACTAGCTATCGCTTTGGTCATCGCCATGGTTTCGGGCGCTGCCTTTGCGCAAGAAGGGGAAGTATTCACCACGAACTACTTCGCCAACAACACCACAGCCGGATCGCCGGATGCAACGTTGCGTTTCACGGAACATGGCTCACTCGCGGAAGAGGAATGCGCCAATATTTACGTGTACGCAGCGGATCAGCAGCTGACGACTTGCTGCGGATGCCCGGTTACGGCCAACGGTCTGGTTCACGAGAGCGTAAAGAAGGACCTGACCTCAAACTACCTGACCCGCACTGAACCAAACGAAGGCGTGATCCAGATCGTTTCCGGACTTTACCTCGGCGTTTGCGATCCTACCGACGTTGATCCATTTCCGCTTCCGGAAATCGATTCGTGGGTAACCCACGTTCAGAACAAGGTCGGCACTGCGTTCCCGATTACCGAAGGCCGTGGGGACGAGGAAGTGTTGAGCCCTCGCGAATTCGGCACTCTTGAGTCAGATTGCGCTGCCGCAATCAGACTTGGCAGTGGCTATGGCGTTTGCTCTTGCAACGCTGAAGCGACCAAGTAATTCAGGGAATGGCGGACGGATTCGCCCGCCATTCTCAGTTTTTTTAGTTTCTTCCGCGCCAGGCGCGGGAACTTTTCCAAACCTGGCGCACTTTTCATCAATCACTGACTACCGGGGGGAGTTCAGCAAATGAAGCAAATATCGAAGATTTTCGCACTCATTCTATTAACCGGCGCCTTAGCACTAAGCTCTACGGCGCAACAAAATAATCCAGACAACAACACCGTCGTCGTGCGCATAGGCGCAACGAGTCTGACGGCTGCTGATTTTGACAAAAGAGAGGCGGGAGACCTGCTCCAGGCCCGTTTTCAGATGTACCAAAGCGAGCGCAAGGTACTGGATCACTTCATAGACGACCAGATCTTGGAATTGCAGGCAAGAAAAGAAGGTCTGACGGTCGATCAGTTACTGGAAAAGGAAGCTTACAAAGGAATAAAAGATCCGACTGACGACCAGATGGAAGTCTTCTACGAGGGTATCTACAACGAGACTCAGCCGTTTCCCGCTATCCGCGACCAGATTCTCGATCACATTCGAGAGGTTCGTCGCAGTAAAGCGCGGACGGCATATATTGAGAGGCTTCGAAACCAGTCCAACGTCCAAGTCATGCTCGAGCCCCCGAAGGCCGATGTGGACGCGCACAGCTGGAATGTGCGTGGTTCGAAG
>JBOGLB010000145.1:0-4933 GCA_050745965.1 Terriglobales bacterium
AGCCAAGCTCCTCAACTACCTTCCAGACACGCTTGGCAAGCTGCGGGTCAACACTCGGCACCCGGTTTATCGTCCGCGACACCGTGGCCGTCGAAACCCTGGCACGCCTCGCTATTTCGCGTATATCCATGACTCACAGCCGCTCGATGCAGGAATGCTACCACACACCCAGAAAACGTTTGCCGTGAATTTACCTCGAATTGGCGAAATCAGCAGCTTCGCTGCGACCGCTAAAGCGCAAGCAGTTCAGGGGTTCGCCGGATGAACTACCGGGGAACATCAGCCTCTTTAGAAATCGCATAGAACGCAATCTCCTGTCCTTTAAGCACTGCCAGTTGGTCGCCGTTCGGAGAAATCACGAAAGTTTGAAGGGTGGGCAGGGGCGAAGTAATGCTCACGGAAAATTCGCGGCGGCCATTCTCTACGCGGTAAACCCCGATGTTTTCGCTCTCCAGGTCGGTCACGCGAAATATGGATTCAGGAGGGATAGGCCTGGAAGCCTTGGCCACGCCCACGGCAAAAGTACCGCCGGCTCCATTTGCTGTTTGCTCCAATTCTTGCGATGGCGACCAGCCCTTCAACACCGGCTTGCCATCCGGCCGCAGCATGCGATACCACCTGCCATCCGACTGGCGGTCGCAGCCTACTAGAAACAGCAAATCCGGTTGCAAAGTTGTCGCCTGTGGCCTGCACGTCGAAGTCACCTGGGCGAGAACACGCCTCTGTCCATCCCAGGTGTTCTCTACAATGCGCCAGCGATTTTTGCCTATTGTCGGAACCCTGATTTCACCCTCGTCCGACAATACAGGAGGTGCATCCCGCGAAGATCTTGTGACCGTCGCCAGCACATGAAATTGCGCGGACAGAACCTTCACCTCTACATCTTCTTCCGGCTCCCGCCCTTCCGCTTCCGCAAGCTGTTCGTGCACGGCCCGCGAGTTGCGCTCCTGAACCACACCCACGGCGAAGTAGTTTCCCGAGGGATAAATCCGCACAAATGCCAACGCCCCGTTAAGAGAAATCTTTTGCTCCGTCCTTAGCCCGGCACCGTAAATCAGCAACTCTCGCCCCGCGTGAACCATCACTCTCTCATTTCCAATCGTCCACAAGTACTGTTTCGCATCCAGCACGCGCCAATCGATCGTTTTTAGTACCTTCATCGTAGGCAAATCAATCAGGACTGCGCGAACCGTGCGCATCTGCGGCGACGCTTCGGCTGCTGCACGCCGCACCAGGAGATGAGGATCAAACGTAAAAAGAATTTGCTTTGATCCCAGATAGGCCAATGCCGCGTCGTAGTCAAAACCATCCATCACGCGGTCGCCGCGCAGTCCATAACCCAACTCCTTGACGGACATCGTAGCTACCGCCTGGCTCGATCCCGGGTGAGGTTCGCTGGTCGCTAGGGCAACGCTGCATTCCGGAGGTTCACAGATTTCTGTTTCGTCGAGCGGCGGCGCTTCCGGCAGCGCCGTCTGCTTCGACAGGGGCCTGGGAGTGGAGGCGATAGCCGACACCGCTGGCTCCGGCACTTTGACGCTCGCCACTACCGCCATTTTCAGAGTCGGCACCAGGACCAACTGTGATCCCTGATCAAGACGAATGTTATGCCGCGATGACGAAAGAACGGAACTTCCTTCCGGGCCGCTCCCCACGCTGAGTTTGACGCCTGCAATACCTATTACTTGTCCAGGCAGGACCGCTTTCGGAGTCTTATACCTTATGGGCTCGACATACGCTGTTGCTGCGGCTGCGGTGACACTCCTCATTGCACTGCCACTTGAGAAGCCCGATCCCGCGCCAGCCGAGCCCCCGCCCCCAATAGCCAGACCAACCGCCTCGCTTAACGGCTGGTTTTCCTGGTTCTCATAAAGGCTGGAACCCTGATTGGGATTCGGGGCAATGAATGCCGCGACGGTGAGTGGTAGAGGCTTCATATCGCGTCCTCCGCACTGACCGCTTTCAAACAGCAATGCCAAATCGGAAGTCTTGGAAGTTTTCGTCCGGGCGTTCTCTGAGACCACGCGCCCTTTGAGAATCGCCCCTCTTCGCAGATTGCATGCCTTGTTCTTCCACTCGACATCAACCTTCGCAAAGATGGTCTCCCCAACCTTCACACGGCCCGCTTCCATCGCTTTAATAAGTTCAGCTTGGACTGGAACCCGATTCGGCTCTATGGAAGCAGCGAGACAAGTAAGGTGACACAGAATGAAGGCGATTAGTACTTCTAAGGGTAGCAAGCGTTTACTCATGACTGCCTGCATCATGCCATACCCTGCTGAACTTCGAAAGGCATTTTACAAGCCCACGTGCATCTTCAACGGTTAAAGAAGAGAGCAAACCCACAAAACCCGCTGGCCCTCCGGGTTTCACTTTTTAACAGCAGAGTGCGGAGTTGCAGCAGGTTTCACGGCGGATAATAATTCGTAAGTCAAATCCACATCGGCGTGCACGTCAATGGTCCCGGCAGAAATTGGGGAGAGATTGGTGGATTGAAGCTTTTCGAAAGTGATCTCCTGCGGAGCCGAAACCACCACGGGCTGTCCCTCCTCGACCGTCAGGAGTCTGCCTAATTTTAAGTTCAGCGCGGCTGCAAGCGATTTTGCGCCATCCAGTGCCTGGTTGGCAGCGCCCGCCAGAGCCTGCGCCCTTACTGCGTTCTCGTTTCGCAACGAAAATGTCAGACGGTTAATACTGTTTGCGCCCGATTTTATAGCGATATCAATGACGGTCTGGAGACTGGAGAGATCATTTAGAAGCAACCGTACGGTGTTGCTGGCTGTGTACCCGGCAATTCTCGGCGCACCGTCGCGAGGATATTCGTAATTCGGATTCACCGAGAAATTGATGCTCTTTATGCTGGCGGAGGAGAACGCAGCATTGAGTTGTTGAACCAGAGTAGTAGACTGATTGGCATTTTGGTCGCTCGCAGCTTTGGGCGTGCTCGCCTGCGTCACAATACCGATATCAAATTGTACTTGATCAGGCACTACTGATAACGTCGCCTGCCCATGTACTCTTACCGTCGCCGGCGAGCCTCGCGGAGGCGTCTTTTGAGCCTGAAGGATCGTTCCCAAGGCCAGAAAAACGGCAATGAACCGAAAGAAGGCAGCCGGCAAGCTGCCAATTAGCCAAATATCAGTCGAACGCATTCGGGTAGTATAGGCGAGAATCGGCACTTAGTTGCCAATCAAGTACCAACGGCACTGAAGGCGGGAACGAACCGCGCCATGGCGACAAAATGCATCGAGGAGTTGCTGGGAAAGCAATGAGAACTTTCTCGCGCCGCTCCTTTCTCTCGCTTGCAGCTGCGCTCCCAGTTTTATGCGGTTTCGCCAGCCGCGGTCTTTCCAGTTCTGACGATTCTTTCCTTGAAGACTTATCGTTCCGCGCATTTCTTTTTTTCTGGGAACAAAGCGACCCGCATACCGGACTTGTATTAGATCGTGTCCGCACAAATGGGGAAGATATCTCCGGACGGAATCTGGAAGTCGCCAGTATCGCGCTCACCGGTTTTGCTCTCACTGCAATGTGTATCGCTTCCGCCAGGCAATGGATGGATCCCAATAAACTCCGGCAGCGAGTTCGCGCTTCCCTCCGTCATCTTGCCTACGATCAGGATCACATGCGCGGCTGGTATCACCATTTCGTGAACAGCAAGAGCGGCGATCGCGTCTGGGGTTCTGAAGTTTCCACTATTGACACGGCCCTTGTGCTTGCCGGCGTCCTGACGGCGCAACAATATTTCTTAGACGATGCCGAGATTTTCAGTCTTGCTTCCGAGGTTTATAAACGGGTGGACTTTGCTTGGATGCTGGATCAGCGAACCGGTCTGTTACACATGGGCTGGCAACCCGAAACTGGCCTGTTGCGCGCCGAATGGGCGGAATATGATGAGCAAGCTATTCTTTATCTGCTCGGCATCGGGTCGCCGACCCATCCCATTCCCGCGGAGTCATGGTACCGATTTGACCGCCCTGCAATTGACGCCTACGGGTATCAGTTTGTTGGCCGTGGACCTCTATTCACACATCAATATTCGCAAGCGTGGCTGTACTTGGCGAATCGCCGCGATGGACCGCCATTCGATATTGACTACTTTCAAAATTCCGTGGCGGCCACTTACGCCCACCGTGCATACTGCCTCGCCCTTCGTGGGATGTATCCAAACTATTCAGCTGATTTGTGGGGAATCACCGCTTCCGATAGCGACATCGGTTACCTGATCTGGGGAGATCCTCTTTCCAGGCACAACGTGGATGGCACCGTCGTCCCATGCGCTTCGGCTGGCTCGCTCATGTTTGCGCCGGCAATCTGCTTGCCCGCGCTTCGCTATATGCACGAACAATTTGCGCAATATATCTATGGGCGTTACGGATTTGCCGACGCATTTAATCCCCAAACTCTTTGGGTTAACCCGGATGTCGTCGGCATCAATGTAGGCATCTCGTTATTAAGTGCCGAGAACCTGCGCTCCGGACGCGTCTGGCGTTGGTTTAATGGTTCGCCGGATATCCAGCGCGCCACCGAACAATTATTTCAGCAGTACTAGACCTTGGAATTTGATTCAAAGTGATTTGAAGAGGCGGTCCTGTCCTTGACATCCCGTAGCTCGCGGCGTACGCTGCCGCGACTGTGATCGTGACTGAGGAGGCGACCCATGTTCCTGATTTACATCATTATCGTTGGACTTGTAGCGGGTTGGGCTACCGGAAAGATTATGAAGGGCTCCGGCTATGGGCCTATTGTGGACATTCTCCTTGGCATTGCCGGTGCGATCATTGGAAGCCGGCTCTTGGGATTATTCGGCATTTACACCAGCGGCGGGTTGATACCAAGCATTCTCGTGGCAATAGTCGGAGCGGTAGTTCTGGTTTTGCTCGTGCGGTTAATCAAGAGAGCCTGAAAGTACAAGCCGGAAGAGGCCTGTCCT
>JBOGLB010000146.1:0-2846 GCA_050745965.1 Terriglobales bacterium
TCGTCAGCATCGCTGGTATCCACCATTTCGATGGCCTCATGCAAATGCGGATCAAAAGGCTCTCCTTTGGCCGAAATAGCGCGCAGTCCCAGCTTTTGCAGGGCATCCTGAAAATGCTTATAGATCAACTCTACGCCATTGCGAAATTCGACATTTTTCGACGAACCCGGCGGGTTTGCCTGTAACGCCCGCTCGAAACTATCCATGATCGGCAACAACGCTTTGATCGTGTCGGCCTGCGCATAATCGCGGTACTCTTGTTGTTCCTTCGCAGCGCGCTTGCGTGCATTGTCGAATTCGGCTTGCGCGCGGGCCAGGCGATCCAGTAAAGTATCGCGCTCGGCCGTTACTTTTTGTAATTCGGTTTCGCCAAACGTCCCCGAATCGCGCTCGTCGGAAGCTTCAATAGCCGCAATATCATCATCAACTGGGCCGCCGGAGGGCAACTCCCGCTCGCCGTCCAGTTCAGTTGGCGACCCGGCCGATTTTCCATTCCGTCTTACCATTACTTATTCACCGCTTTCATTCAAAATTTTGTCGAAGAGGCGTGCAATGTACGAGACTGCGGTCATCGTATGCTCGTAATCAATTCTTGTAGGACCAATTACAGCCAGCGATCCGCGCACTTCGCCGCCCACGCGCGCGGGCACCCCGATCAATACAAGGTTGCGCATGGACGGCATGGCTTCATCCAATCCTATGACCACGCGCACCGCCTCCTGCTTCGCGTCCAGATACGCTCCTAAAAGTTCAACAAGTTTTTGCTTCTCTTCCAGCGTCTTCAACAGTTCCTGCAACCGGTCGCGATCGCGCTCGCCCGACACCAGATTTGCGGCTCCATCTACAAAGATGGTTTGAGTTGCATCGTCGGCCACCAGCGCGCCCTGCCGGTATAGTTGCGCCACCGACTCCATAAGCCGGTCGTATTCATTGCGCTCCTGTTCAAGACGCCGCGACAATTCGGCGCGCAGCGCCTCCATGGTCCAACCCCGGAAGTTTTCATTGATAAATCGCGCTGCCGCATCCAGATCAGCCTGTGGAAGGTCGAGTCTGAGCACCCGGTCGCGTACCAGTCCCGATTTTGTAACGACGACAGCCAGCACTTTCTGATCGCCGAGCCGGGAAAAATAAACATGTTCCAGAGCGTTCTTCGGCCCGTGAATCGCGACTGCAACACCCACGTTGCGGGAAATGAGCGAAAGAACATGCGAAGTTCGCTCCATAAACTCCTGAACATCGCTGACGCCCTTCAACGAGCCTTGAATAATGTTCTGGTCTTCATTCGAAAGGCGAGCCTCCCCGGTAATCTGTTCCACGTAATACCGGTACGCCTCCGTGCTTGGAACTCTTCCGGCGGAGGTATGGGGCTGCTCAAGGAAACCGGCGTCGGCCAGATCCGCCATGACATTCCGAATCGTCGCAGGGCTGAGCCCTTCGCGATTCGATCTCGCCAGAGTTCGCGAACCGACTGGCTCGCCTGTGGCAATGAAAGTCTCCACAATAGCAGTCAGAATCTCGCGCCCCCGCTCGCCAATTGGAGTTCCAGGTTGCATATGAAATGGTTTATCAGAATGAGTTACAGCTGGCAGGCAATCTTTTCAGTAGCGCACGGAAAGTAAACACTTTATATCCATACGCTTACACTCCACCGCGCCAAACTCCCCGACTGTATTGATTCTAGGAACGGGGTGGGGGCCTGTCAAGACAGCCATGTCTCGCGCAATTCCCGCGATCCCTACAAGTATATTGATGCGCGAACTGGGACGAATGAATCAGGCCTATTGGATTTGGATCACGCTCTCCGGCGCCGACGCCTTGATCTCATGTACCCGCTCGACCACTCTGCGGGCGAAGGCGAACAGAGATTTCGCGTGGGCCGACTTTTCGCCGTCGAGAACTGTCGGCTTCCCACTGTCTCCAGCCTTGCGGATCTCAGGGTCTAACTCAATATTTCCCAGGAAAGAAACGTCGAATTGAGCCGCCGTTTTTTCCGCTCCTCCCCGCGAGAAGATATCTATCTCATGATGGCAATGCGGGCAAGTGAAGTAACTCATATTCTCCACCATTCCCACGATGTCAACTTTCATCTGATGAAACATCTCGATTGCTTTGCGCGCATCCTGAAGAGAAACATCGGACGGAGTAGAAACCACAATAGCTCCCGTCAGAGGAACGGTCTGAATTAGAGAGAGAGCCACATCACCTGTGCCCGGAGGAAGATCCACGATCAGGTACTCAAGTTCCCCCCACATTACCGATCCAAGAAACTGCTTGATGATGGAATGAAGCATCGGGCCCCGCCAGATCAGGGGTTTGTCGCCCGGATTCAGAAAGCCAACCGAAATCACCTTGAGTCCGTGCGCCTCGAGCGGTTCGATGCGGTTATCGCCAAGAACCTTGGGTTGCGCGTTGATGCCCAACATCAGCGGCACGTTGGGACCATAAACATCGGCGTCAAGCAGTCCTACTTTGTGTCCTAACTGACCCAACACCAACGCGAGATTCACCGCCAGCGTAGTTTTACCGACTCCCCCTTTGCCGGACCCAACTGCAACGATGGCGTCCACGCCAGGCAATGGTTGCGGCGCTGGAGGTTGCTGACCGGGACGAGGAGGCATTGGGGATGAGGCGTTCACGGATTACCTTTCGCTGTGCGCGGAATGAAACAATGAAACTAAGAGAATTATACAAGCGTTCCGCGAGGCGCCGCTTGAGGCGAAGACGTTTCTCTGGATAACGTCCCCGTTCGAGAACCCTCTCCAGAAATCAAGACTAGGGCAGAATCTAATTCGAGACCCGGCGATAGATTCGAATCCAAAACACCACGTCGAACAGAAGCAATACAC
>JBOGLB010000147.1:0-2183 GCA_050745965.1 Terriglobales bacterium
CGCCGACATTCTCTTCAAGATAATTACGATGTTTGGTACCGGGAATTGGTACGATATCTTCCCCTTGCGCGAGCACCCACGCCAGCGCCAGTTGTGATGGCGTGCAGTTTTTCTGCGCGGCAATCTCCTGCACGCGGTGCACAAGGTCCAGATTCTTCTGAAAATTTCCCCCTGAAAACGCGGCGTATTCCGGCGATAGTCATCTGCCGCCAGATCTTCGAATTTCTTTATGGCTCCCGTTAGGAATCCCCGGCCAAGAGGGCTGTAGGCGACAAAGCCGATTCCAAACTCACGACAAGCGGCAAGAACTTCGTCTTCAGGATCGCGCGTCCACAGCGAGTATTCGGACTGCAACGCGGTTATGGGATGAACCTTGTTGGCGCGACGCAATGTGCGCGCTGGCTTCGGAGAGGCCCAGATGTCTGACTTTTCCTTCCTTCACAAGTTGAGCCATTGCGCCAACAGTCTCTTCGATCGGAGTGGCCGGATCAACGCGATGTTGATAGTACAGGTCAATGGTTTCGAGGCTGAGGCGGCGCAGACTATTTTCACAGGATTTGCGGATGTATTCCGGTTTGCCGTTCACCCCGCGAGCACCTGGATTGGCGGGATCGCGCACGATTCCGAACTTTGTGGCAATCACGACCTGGTCACGGCGTCCGCGAATCGCCTTTCCGACTAATTCTTCGTTGACAAACGGACCATAAATGTCGGCGGTGTCGAGAAAAGTGATGCCAAGATCCAAGGCGCGGTGGATAGTGGCGATAGATTCGTTATCATCCCGGCCGCCATAAAACTCGGACATGCCCATACATCCCAAGCCCATGGCTGATACTGTGAGTTTATTCCGGCCTAATTGGCGAGTCTTCATGAGGACCTCCATCCGAGGGAGCGAGGGCTTGCACTCAGTAGATGCGAATTAAGGGCCTGCCGGATTCGGTAACATTTCCCACGTAGCGGGCGGGGACTCCAATCTCATTTAAATCGAGGACAAATTCTTCGGCGTTGTCTCCAGCAATCGAGATCAATAAGCCACCCGCAGTCTGCGGATCAAAAAGAACGGCTTTGAAGTCGTCAGGCATTTCCTTCTCATAGCCGACCACGCATTCCGCAAAATCACGGTTGGCTTTTAATCCGCCCGGGACGTCTCCGGCGCGAATACATTCCAGCGCACCAGGCAGCACTTGAATCGCTTCAGAAAATAGGTGCAAGGAAACCTCACTCGCCAGCGCGATTTCGCGCGCATGCGCTATGAATCCGAACCCAGTGACATCCGTCATCGCATGCACTGCGTATCCCTTTTCGGCTATAAGCTCCGCTGCTTTCTTATTCAAAGTCGTCATTGACTGAATTGCCGCTTCTACCCACGCCGGCTGAGCTTTGTGCTTCTTAATGGCGGTGCAGATAACTCCTGTTCCCAGCGCCTTCGTAAAAATGAGATGATCGCCGGGCCTAGCGCCCGCGTTGGAAAACACTTTCGCGGGGTCAATCAGGCCGGTCACGGAATATCCAAACTTCATTTCATTGTCGCGAACGCTGTGCCCTCCAATTACCGAGCATCCGGCCTCAATCATTTTGGAAAGGCCTCCAGCCAGCACCTGCACCAACACGTCCGAATCGCCATCCGCAGGAAAGCAAACGTGCGCGAGCGCGGTGATAGGGCGCCCGCCCATGGCATACACATCGCTCAGAGAATTCGTGGCGGCAATCTGGCCAAAGGTGTACGGGTCGTCCACCATCGGAGTGAAGAAATCTACCGTCTGCACCAACGCCGTGCCGGAATTGATCTGATAAACCCCAGCATCGTCCGAGTGGTCGAAACCCACCAAAACATTGGGATCAGTTTGCTTTGGCAGCTTCGCGAGCACCTGGTCCAGTATGGCCGGGCTAAGCTTGGCCGCGCATCCGCCAGCCTTGACGGTTTCTGTCAATCGAATTGGCTTTATCGCCTGCATGCCTCGTTTATCTTGCGGGTGCAGCCCTCGAACAACTTGACTAAAAGCTTTCTTGTGGGATTTCTACTTCAGCGACACATCGGTCACCCTTATGTCAGGGTAGGCGCGATTCCACTCGGCACTTACGTGCTCAAAGGTGAGTCGGAACTCTTTGCTTTGTTCGGGAAGAAGAGGCGCTTTGCTCAGATCCCGAGTGTCGGGATAGGGACCGCTCCTATCGAGCAAGAA
>JBOGLB010000148.1:0-4128 GCA_050745965.1 Terriglobales bacterium
CTCTTCAAAGATTTTCCGGATGTCGTGACGCTCCTGTTCCAATTCTGTCCGGAGTTTAAGAATTTCCTCTGGAGTTATATTTTCGCCCGCACAGATGCGGCGCAAAGTTTCCGGTTGGTAGAGGTCAGGGTCCCTGGCCACAAATTCCGCGTGGTAGGCGTATGCCTCAGCAACTTGCAGGGTGCGATCTTCGGGTATCGGTAACTCAATCTCGCGGACTTCGTGGCCCAGCGTTTTAAGTTCTGCGATTGCGCGTTCCACCGCCGTTTCAACTTCCGGGTCGAGGCCTTCAAAGAAAAATTTGCGCGGAATGCCGATTCTGAAATACTTGGGCAAGGCTGACGCGCCAAATTTGTCCTTCCCCTTCCAAATCTCTTTCGTGCCAGCAATTGCTTGGAGGATAATCGCAGCATCCTCTACGGTTCTGGTGATCGGACCGACGTGGTCAAGCGACGGCGAAAGTGGAATGACGCCTCCCACGCTGACGAGTGAGTAAGTTGGTTTGAGGCCGACTATTCCGCATAAGGCGGCAGGTTCGCGGATTGAGCCGGCAGTGTCGGTTCCGATCGCCCCAAAGCAGAGACCCGCAGCTACGGCGGCGGCGGACCCGCCCGACGATCCTCCTGCAATGCGCGTTACATTCCAGGGATTGCGCACATCCCCGTAATAGCTCACGAGTGAACTTCCGCCATAGGCAAACTCGTGCAAGTTCTGCTTGCCGAGCAAGACAGCGCCCGCTTCCTTCAATTGCGAAACAACGCCGGCATCGTGGGCGGGTATGCGGTCTTTGAATACAGCGCTGGCAGCGGTGGTGCGGGTTCCGGCAGTATCAATCAGGTCTTTCAGGCCGAGCGGAATACCGTGAAGCGGGCCGCGCCAATTTCCGCGCCGGATTTCCGCGTCCGCCTTGCGCGCCTGAGCGAGTGCGGCATCGGCAGTTACAGTGATGAAGGCGTTCAGGATGGGATTCAATTCTTCGATGCGGGCGAGGCACTCTCGCGTGAGTTCGAGGGAGGACAGCTTCCGCTGACGCAAAAGCTTTCCGGTTTCTGCGATGGACTTTTGCAATTTTGAATTTCGGCCAATCGTCGAAACATTATCGTCGAATTGGCGACCAATTGGGCGTCGGTGAGAAGCCTATAATTTGAAGACTGTCGGAGGTTGGCAATCATATGGCGCATCTCGTGGAGGCAGTGGTCGGTACTCAAGGATTTTTGCTGGATGGAAAATGGATTGAGGCAGGAGACGCGGTTGAGATTCGGTCTCCGTACGACGGCAGCGTTGTAGGACGTGTGTTTCAAGGCAGGCGCGAACACGCGGAAGCGGCAATTGCCGCAGCAGTGAAGGCTTTTGGTACGACTCGACGGCTGCCTGCGTTTGAGCGGCAGCGCGTGCTGCGGCGAGTGGCCGAGAGTATTAGAACGCGCAAAGAAGAATTCGCGCACACCATAGCTCAGGAAGCGGGAAAGCCGATCAAGGCCGCGCGGTCGGAAGTCGAGCGCTCGATTTTCACGTTCACGGTAGCGGCGGAGGAGAGCACTCGAATTTACGGCGAGTATCTTCCGCTGGATTGGCTGGAATCCACGGCGGGACGCTGGGGTATTGTCAGGCGTTTTCCCTTGGGTCCGATTGCGGGGATCACGCCATTTAATTTTCCGCTTAACTTGGTAGCGCACAAAATCGCACCGGCAATTGCGAGCGGTTGCAGCATGGTGCTGAAACCGGCGCCTCAGACTCCAATGAGCGCGCTGCTTTTGGCCGAAACGATTCAGCGTGCGGGATGGCCCGATGGGGCCCTGAATGTTCTTCCTTTGTCCAACGAGGATGCCTCGCTTCTGGTCACCGATGAGCGCCTCAAAATGACCAGCTTTACCGGTAGCGCCGCCGTGGGATGGGACATCAAGCGCCGGGCTGGAAAGAAGAAGGTGGTGCTGGAACTGGGAGGCAATGCTGGAGTGATAGTTCACAGTGATGTTGATCTTAGCTACGCAGCCGACCGCTGCGCCTCCGGAGGGTTTTCTTATGCGGGACAGACCTGCATTTCAGTGCAGCGGATTCTGGTGGAGCGATCGGTGTTCGGAAAGTTTACTGAGCTGCTGTTGGAGCGTGTGGGAAAGTTGAAGACGGGCGATCCTCTGGATGAATCCGTTGATTTAGGCCCGATGATTCGCGAGAGCGATGCTGTCCGCGTGGTGGATTGGATACAGGAAGCGGTTCGCGGCGGCGCGCGAGTTCTGTGCGGCGGGCATCGCGACGGTTCACTGGTCGAGCCAACAGTGTTAACGGGGACTCGAAATGAAATGAAGGTGAGTTGCCAGGAGGTATTTGGTCCTGTTGTGACTCTTGAGTCTTACGAGAATTTCGACGACGCACTTCGCCAGGCCAATAATTCCCAGTATGGTTTGCAGGCTGGAATCTTCACTCGGGATTCGACGCTTCTTTTTAAGGCATATGAAGAACTGCAAGTAGGCACCGTGGTTGCGGGAGATGTGCCGACATTTCGAATTGATCAAATGCCGTATGGCGGAATAAAAGACTCGGGGCTGGGCCGTGAAGGCTTGCGCTATGCGATTGAAGAGATGACCGAACCGAAGTTGCTGGTCATGAACCTGCGATGAAATTGACCAGATCTGCGTTGTGTTGGGAGGAAAATTTCCGGAATGACTCCTGAGACACATGCGGACTGCATATTTTTCTGGGTTTAATTCGCTTCGCGCTTTGCTTTCGAATTTTTTTTCGAGAATTTCACCTAATGGACTTTCCAAACTCGTTTGAACTGTTATAATCACGAGTTTTCCAAAACAATCGCAATCCTAATGGTTAATTAATCGGCCAACGCTGCACGAACCGGGCTTAGGTAAAAAGGGCTCGCGGCACCTGGAACGCTCCGACAGATGCAGATTTTTCATCGCAGCGCCAATACACTCTCCAAGGTAACGATCATAGGATCGGTGTTCCTGGTCGGTGCGCTACTGTGGGCTACGATCCAGTTGCAGCGCTCCCCATATGTGACTTATGAAAAGGTGGCCAGGCCTCAGCCTGTCCCGTTCAGCCACCAGCACCATGTTGCCGATGTGGGCATTGATTGCCGCTACTGCCATACGTCAGTTGAAAATTCCAGTTTTGCCGGAATTCCTCCCACGCGAACCTGCATGAATTGCCATTCGCAGATCTGGGCGGGCGCTCCCATGCTGGAGCCGGTGCGGGAGAGTTTTCGAACTGGCAAGTCGCTGGTTTGGAATCGAGTTAACGATCTTCCCGACTTTGTTTATTTCGACCACAGCATTCATATCAATAAAGGAGTGGGTTGCAGGACATGCCATGGTCCGGTGGACCGCATGCCGCTGATGTATAACTACGCTTCACTGCAAATGGAGTGGTGCCTCGATTGCCACCGCTCTCCGGATAAGTATCTGCGCCCGCGCAACGAAGTTTTTAATATGCGGTACGAAGAGCCGTCGAGCCAGAAACCGCTGCTTTTGGATGGAAAGCTATACTCCGATCAGCATTCGCTGGGAGTTGATCTGATCAAGAAATATAACTTGCGGACTGTGGCCGATATTACAAGTTGTTCGACGTGTCATAGGTAGGGCTTTGAGAGTCGGGGATTTAGTTCTGGGTTCTGATTTTGGCTTTGAAAGGGTGCGGCTTGAAGCCGCGCCCCTTCAAAGCTGAGCCGCTAGGGGTGAACGACAGGGAACAACTGATAAGGCAGAACTGGAAAGACTTCGTGGCAATGATGGAAAACGAAAATAACGGCAATCAGCATGTCGAGGCCGTTTGTCCCAGCAAGAAGGGCAAACTGGACCTCGAAACCGCGCGTGCCCGTATCGCCGAGACCAAGGGTCCCGAGTATTGGCGAAGCCTTGAGGAATTGGCGGGGAGCACGGAATTTCAGGAAATGATGCACCGTGAGTTTCCCAAGGGAGCGTCGGAGTGGGCGGACTCAGTCTCGCGCCGCGGCTTCATGAAGTTGATGGGCGCATCGCTGGCAATGGCCGGCATGACTGCTTGCACCAAGCAGCCGCTGGAGCCGATTGTCCCGTATGTTCAGCAGCCGGAAGATGTGATTCCCGGCAAGCCTCTTTTTTACGCCACGGCGTTTTCATTGGGCCCGTACGGCAATCC
>JBOGLB010000149.1:0-7261 GCA_050745965.1 Terriglobales bacterium
CTTTTTCGCCGGGATCAACCAGCCCCTTGGGTAAAGCCAGTACCATTTTTTGTGAACCCTTGCGCTTGTTTGCCGCTGGATCGGCACTGGGGGCGGGTTTCTGCGGCTCGATAACGGCTATTTTCCACCCATTTGGGGTAGGCCGAACTACTACCCCTCCCGCGGAGATCTCCCGGATCATGCGCTCTAACCTATCAGGATCAGAGTAGTTAGTCACCGCGTAGGGTTTAGCCTGTAAATTCGCGGAGTAACTCATGCAAGTAACACTCTGCCGGATATCGCGGACAGGGCGGCCTGGCATCTAACTTGCTGGATAGTTAAGTTGGTTAAGGCTGCGAAGTGAGGTCTCCGTGAAGAGACTGGGAAAAATCGTTCGGTCGGTGCAGGCGTTTGGTCGCGAGATCTCATCCCGCGCCGCGCAGTTAACTGGGAATTCGACCGGTATAAGCCTGGCTCTGGGCGGCGGTTTTGCACGCGGCATCGCTCACATCGGCGTCTTGAAAGTTCTCGAAGAAGAAAACATTCCCATTCATTCGGTAGCCGGCACCAGCGTAGGCGCTCTGGTAGGCGCGGCATATTGCAGCGGGCTCTCAGTGGAAGAGCTTGAGCGGGTAGCCTCTCACGTGCGCTTCAAGCATTTTGCGCGCTGGACATTATCCCGGTATGGATTCGCCAGCAATCAGCGCATGATCGGATTTCTCAACAGCGTTCTCAAGGTAAAGACATTTGAGGAATTGCGAATTCCTCTTGCCGTCGCCGCAACCGATTTCTCAACCGGTGAAGGCGTTGTGTTCCGCTCGGGCCCACTGGTTGATCCAGTGCGGGCGAGCTGCGCTTATCCCGGAATGTTCCTGCCGGTAAAAATTGACGGCCGGTTGCTGATTGATGGAATGCTGGCCCATGCCGTTCCAACGCGGCCTCTGCAAGAGACGAGCACCGACCCGGTATTGGCGGTAAGTTTGAAAGCCAGATGGACTGGACCGGAAGGTCCGCGGCATTTGTTCGATGTTATCGGCCAATGTTTCGCAATCGCACAGGAAATGAATTGCAATTTGTGGCGCACGGCAGCGGATCTTGTCGTTGAGCCCGACGTCACCGACTACAAGTACGATGATTTCGAACATAGCGCTGAATTAATACGGTCCGGCGAGATTGCCATGCGAGCTGCATTGCCCGAAGTTCGGAAGTGGCTGCAACCGGAAATGGCCGTAGTGCCGGCCGTATCCAAGGCTCGCGCAATTCAGGCTAATGCAATCCAGGCCAGTACGATGACGAGCGATTACGTTTAAATATCCGCTGCTACTTGCTTCCGGCTTTGATTAATTTGCGGGCTTCGCCTGGACCCTTTGCGCCAAGCAATCTATATTTCTCGCCGCTGAGTTCGTGATAGTTCACAAAAAAGTCTTCGAGCTCTTTCAGGAATTTCTCCCCCAGGTCGTCAAGGATCTTTATCTGCGCGAAACTGTGGTTGGCGTGCTCTATCGCCACGATTCGATCGTTTCGAACTTTCTGGCTCTTCTCGCCTTGCTCGCCTTCGATTACTCCAATGATCCGGCACTTCAGTAAACATCCGGGAAACGCCGGCTCATCCATTAAGACCAGGACATCCACAGGGTCGCCATCGTCTGCCATAGTAGATGGAATGAATCCGAAATCGTATGGAAAAGCCATTCCCGCAGGAAGCACTTTCTTCAAACTAAAAACCTCCTGATCGGGATCGAAAGCGTATTTATTGCGGCTGCCCTTAGGCGTTTCAATGATTACCTGTAAAAGATCTTTATCGTCGGCGTCGTGCGATTTCAGGCGCGAGGGATCAGCCAGCCCTCGTTTCCCAGCTTTCTTATTCTTCTTGCCCATTTTGTCTCCTGGCATTGGATTTGCGTTTTTAGTGGATGCGGCTGCAAAGCAATGGTTGCTCGGGCATGTCGTCGGCCCTGAGTCAAGCGATCCGGGAAATCGGGGCGCCGGCGCCACTGTGATACACATTGTGCTTGAACCTTGAACGAGCCATCTTCCTCTTCTCCGCCGGCATTCTGGGTGGCATGCTCAACGCGGTCGCCGGAGGCGGAAGTTTCCTGGGCTTCCCTGCGCTTTTGTTTACGGGCGTTCCACCCATTCCCGCCAACGCCACCAACACGGTCGCATTATGGGCTGGGGTGACGGCGAGCGGCGGCGCATATCGAAACCGGCTTGAGGTATCGAGGCGTGTGATGGGGCCTCTGCTGTTTAGCAGTTGCATGGGCGGCATCGCGGGCGCGCTTCTTCTATTGAAGACTCCTCCGCATATTTTCATGCGGGTCCTGCCGTGGCTCATGCTTGGCGCGACTTTACTTTTTATCTTCGGAAATCGCCTGGCTGGCGACCGGGCATCCAGAGTTGGCAACGAAGCGGCGGCATCTGCGATTTTTGCCGCGTCTATATTCGAGATCGCAGTGGCACTTTACGGGGGCTATTTCGGCGGGGGCGTAGGCATCGTAAACCTCGCGATGTTTGCCGCGATGGGCATTACTGATATTCACGCCATGAATGCTTTGAAAAGCGTTCTGGGCAGCATGATCAATGGCGTGGCTGTGGTCGTGTTCATAATTTCGCGCGCGGTTTATTGGCCCCAAGCAGGGGTGATGATTGCCGGATCCGTCCTGGGCGGCTATTTTGGCGCGCACTACGCGCAGAAATTGCCTCACCACTGGATTCGGCGAACGGTTATTCTGGTGGGCGCTTCGATGACAATTTATTTTTTCGCGCGGGCGTATTGAGGAGCATCCCGTGCGGCCATCCCGCTGAGGGCCGGCGCCCTATGTCACTGTCGCTTCAGTTTGTTCGTGGGCATGGTAGCTCGACCGCACCATGGGGCCTGATTCCACGTGCCGGAAGCCAAATCTAAGAGCTTCCTCTTTCAAGAAATCGAACTCCTCCGGAGTATAGAAGCGCGCGATCGGAAGATGGTCCCGGCTCGGACGTAAATACTGCCCGATGGTAAGTATGCCGACGCCTCGCTCGCCTAAGTCACGAAATACTTCAACTAATTCTGCCGCAGTTTCGCCAAGGCCGGCCATTACTCCAGACTTGGTTACGATTTCTGGAGAAATCTTCTTTGCATTTTCCAACAGCCTCAGCGTACGTTCGTAACGCGCTCCCGACCGCACCGCGCGATACAGCCGGGGAACCGTTTCAGTATTGTGATTCAAGACGTCAGGGGCTGCTTCGAGCACAATTCGCAGAGCTTCGTCCATGCCTTGAAAATCCGGAATCAACACCTCGACGCGACATCCGGGGGACATCCGGCGAATCTCAAGAATCGTCTCGGCGAAAATGCGCGCCCCGCCAAGGTTGTCATCATCTCTGTTTACGCTGGTCACTACCGCATGTTTCAGGCGCAAAGTAGCAACCGCTTCGGCAACGCGGCGCGGTTCGTCCCAGTCAATGGCTTCCGGACGCCCTTTGGGCACCGCGCAAAATCCGCAACGCCGGGTACAAATGTTGCCCAGGAGCATGAAAGTTGCAGTGCCATGATTCCAGCATTCGCCGATGTTCGGGCACTGTGCCGACTCGCAAACCGTATGCAAGTCCATTCCTCTGGCCAGCTGTTTAAGATGATGGAAGTTGTCTCCAGAAGGGGCCCGGGCGCGCAACCACGCCGGCTTGGGCTGCCGGACTTGGGGTCCGATATCAATTTGAACGAGTTGCGCCGCGGAAGACATACTTACTGGATTTTACCTGAATGCGTAGTGCCGCGACGCCTGGCTCGAATGCTGCTTTGAGCGCAGGGAGCAATTTTGGCGCGGTGCGGCTCCGGTTTCACCATGCCCTCCTAGTGTGTGAATCCTGACCTTCCTCGTTATATGATTGTTGTGTTAGATACAAAGAAAAAAGAAGAAGTCCCGGAGCGAATGTTTCATTCCTTTCGACAAATAGCGTGGATTGCGTTCGTGATAGCGGTGCTACTGCTGGTCGCCATTGGTGTATTCGCCTTAAGGGCAATGAACTCGCTGGTCGCCAGCCAAAAATTAGTCGCGCATACTCTTCAGGTACAGACCAATCTGGAGGATCTTCGCTCCAGCGCCCTCAGGGCTAACAATTCCCGTCGCGGTTATATCCTCACGAATGAAGAAACCATGCTGGTGGCTTATCGCGCGGCCATGCAAGACATTCCCGAGGATTTCAAGCGCTTAAGAGATTTGACGTCTGACAGCCCGCGACGGGAAACCGACCTCGACGAAGCCCAGGCGCTCATCAATCGCAATCTTGCCCTGTTATCGCAATCCATCGAACTTCGAAAGAGTGGGGTCCCGGATCGCCAGCAGCAGGTTCGAATCACTGAAGAGACCGGCGTTTTTGGAGTACAGATTCACCGCGAGCTTCAAAGAATACGAGACGATGAAGCTCGATTGCTGGCAAATCGCGAAGTTACGTCGCAAAGAGTTTATAAGAACACAATCGAAATTCTCGCTGTTGCATTCGTCATTGCGCTTCTTCTTCTGGCTGCGGAATTTTACCTGCTGAATCTTGAGTTCACTCGACACAAACGAACGGAGCGCATCGCAAGGCAAAGCCGCGAAGTGGTAAACGCATTTTTTTCCTCCTCGACGGTGGGCTTTGCGATATTGGACAAAGAGCTTCGCTATCGCAGGATCAACGAAATCCTTGCCTCCATGTCTGGAATGTCGCCGGCTGATTTTCTTGGCCGGTCGGTCGGACAAATATTCGGTGGGAGCGCGCCGGATGCAGAATCCGCGTTTCGTCAGGTAATCAGTACGGGCACACCGATATTGGATCGAGAGGTCTCCGGCGAAATGGGCGGGGAAGTACGCTATTTGCTGGTAAATTACTTCCCCATTCGCGCTGAAAATGGCCAGGTAAACGAAATCGGAATCATCTCAGTGGACGTTACCGCGCGCCGCAACGCGGAAAGCGCGATTCGGCGATTGAGCGGACGCCTGTTAAATCTTCAGGATCAGGAGCGAAGGCGCATTGCGCGGGAGCTTCATGACAGCCTTGGCCAATATCTTGCGGGCTTGAAAATGACCATTGAGTTGCTGGGCCAGCCGAACACCCGAGATAAGGCCGGCCTTTTTGCTGAGTGCAGCGAAATACTGGAACGGTGTATATCCGAAACCCGTACTCTCTCCCATCTCTTGCACCCACCGCTTCTTGACGAGGCCGGGTTCGCGTCTGCCGCAAAGTGGTTCGTCAGCGGATTTTCACAGCGCAGTGGCATCCCGGTTAACTTCGATCTGGCGCCCAATTTTCCACGTCTTCCGGAAGCCGTGGAGATCGCGCTCTTTCGAGTGCTGCAAGAAAGTCTGACCAACGTTCACCGCCATTCCCAGACAGGGGGAGCGGACATACGGGTTGAGCTACGACCCCAAGAAGTCATGCTTGAAGTTACAGACCACGGACGAGGCATACCGTCGAAAGTTCTTGGCCCGATCAAGAAAAACGGAATGCAAACCGGTATGGGCCTGGCTGGAATAAGGGAGCGGGTAAACGAACTGGATGGACGCCTTGAAATTGAATCCAACAGTGGCGGGACGACGATTAGAGTTACCCTACCCTACGGCGACCAGGAATCTAAACAAACTATGAAAGCCAGAAACCTCAAAACGCATGATTAGATGAACCAGGTATGGAGCCAGCCGCGAACGGGCCGGCTCCGCAACCATCAGGCGAGTTTTCTTCAGCTGGCTTTTCTGTTGTACCTGTTGTCAACCTCTTCCTGATTTTGCTCGGCAAGGGTTTTGTTCCACTCGTCAACCTGCATCTGGGCTTCGTCCTTGGCGATTCCGTATCTTTCCTGAACGCGTCCCACAAGCTGATCTTTCTTGCCGCCGATAACATTTAGGTCGTCATCAGTCAGTTTGCCCCAGCGCTCTTTAACGGAACCCTTCATCTGCTTCCATTGGCCTTCGATTCGATCCCAGTTCATTGGCTTCTCCTTGATAATGTTGGGATAAGTTCCTGTGCATATCTGAACACGCTTTGAGCATAGTTCCACTTATGCTGCGCGGCAATACAGCGATTACCCGAGAAATTGGAGATGTCAGGAAACAGTTAGATTTTGGGAACAAGGGACATCACGCCGGGGCACCCGTCTGAGAATCGTCTCTCTTGCGTCCCCGATTGAAGTCGGCCGAAAGATTCAGCATTCCAGATATGCGTCAATCCACTGCTTGATTCGTAATCGGCGATCGTCCTGCGGGTCAAAACGGATTCCGAAACTCTTGCTGGCGGGCTTACGCCAGGTCACGGTGCTGCGCACCCATATTCGCGGCAAAGTCAAAAGCGCGAATGATATCTCAAGCGATTGCGAAGGCGAAACTTCCTCTGAGCTTTTGAGGGACATTCCTCCAGAACTGATTTCCTGGCTTGACGCGCTGAATCGCTGATTATCACTCATCACCAATGAGACTTCGGTAATTACGGGAATCCGGACATAACGGCGGAATTCGTGGTGCACCAGCATCTGCGTCGCGCGCACCAACTTCAATGCAGTCGGCCGTTCAATCGGATCATTGAATACGGCGTTGATGCCATATTTCGAATACTTCATTGCCTCTTGAATGCTGCCGCCCAGACCGTAAATCACCATGCGGCTGTTCGATGGCGAGGTCCGCACCGTTTCCAAAACTTCTTTGGTTCCCGGACCCATGCTTACCACGCAGGCTTCAAACTTTTCCTTCTTGAGCCGTACCGCAGCCTCGCCTGACATTGGCACCGTCTCCATGCCAAATTGCCGGAAACAATCGGCGAGAATTGAGTGCCCGGAGCCTCCGATGTCAACGAGGGCAACGCGCGCTGTGGCTCTTTTTACCGGAACAAATTGGGGAGCTACGGTTGAAGACGTCATCTCAAGAGTTTTTCCCATTGGCGGGCCAGTGTGCGGGCAAATAATAGTTACTCGCCCGAAACCCTATTCTGGCTTGGGCTCAACCGTTTAGCAAAGTCCAGAAGGACAATCCGAGGGTGACAAAAGTCTCATTACCGGAGATAAACAGGCGAGGTACTAACGTGCCTGGAGAAAAATAAAGATGCGTCGAGACCCTATTGATTCCACCGCTGGAATAGAAGCGCGCCGTTCGTGCCCCCAAAGCCGAATGAATTTGACATTGCATATTCGATTTCAGCTTTCCGGGAAAGTTGCGGGACGTAATCCAAATCACACTCGGGATCGGGGTTCTCAAGGTTGACCGTGGGAGGCAATATCTGGTCGCGCAACGCCAAAACGGTGATCCCTGCCTCAAGCCCGCCTGCACCGCCGAGC
>JBOGLB010000150.1:0-2967 GCA_050745965.1 Terriglobales bacterium
GGCGGCTTCGCGAGAATCCCCAATCCCCCCGGCTGAGTAACTTGTTTCTTCTGGGCTCATGGTGGGGAGTCTAACATTCCTAAACGCCGTGTAAGGTTGCCGCGACGGTCACAAAATTGACGGAAGAGACCGCGCACCATAAAATCGAATCACCTTACCGTCGGCCAAATTCCTTATACCTCATGCCACTTTACGAGTACGAGTGCAAGAAGTGCCACCACCGTTTCGAGCGAATCCAAAAATTTTCCGACCCTCATCTTAAAAAGTGTCCTGACTGCGGAGGCACGGTTGAGTTGGTTGTCTCCGCCCCTGCAATTAAGTTCAAAGGGTCGGGCTGGTACGTGAACGACTACGCCAAGAAGTCCGGCGCGGACTCTTCTTCGAAGGCCGACTCCGGCTCCAAGACAGAGGCTGGCGCCAAGAGCGACTCCGAATCGAAAGGGGAGTCGGAATCCAAATCAAAGAAGGAAGAGAAATCAAAGCGGGATTCATCAGACTCCAGCAAGAAAACCGAAAAGAAAGCCTCCTCCCGCGAAAAGTCTTGATTCCGATTTAGCGATGCGAACCGCATCCGCTAATTGCTATGGATTTTACCCCACGGCCGGGGCATCAAACGGAGCTACGAGCAAAAGGCTTTCCCGGCAGATGAAAAGCGGGGCAAGCTGCGTCTGATCGCGAGCCCGGACGGCAAGAATGGTTCAGTCACCATTCATCAGGACGCGCGCCTGTACGCCACTCTTCTCTCGCCCGGCGAAACCGTCACTCACGAGATTGAGCCCAAATCGGCACGCATGGCTGCAAATTGCGAAAGGATCAATATCATTGAATGGAAAGCCGCTGAGGCAAGGCGACGGCGCAGCTGTGAGCGACGAGAAGAAACTGATTTTGGAGGGGATGGAAAACTCAAAAGTATTACTGTTCGACCTGGCATGAGGCATCAGCAGCGATGCGCGGGAATGGGATCGGCGGGTGTATGCGCGTTAGGAACCAAGTGAGGCACGACAACCGGGCGGAGGAAAATTCTTGCTCAAATTTCCTGCCCGGAATACAGAGTGCCCCTATGCGCCCTACAGTTTTAACAGGATTGTTAGAGTCTGTCATCGGACGTATCTTGGGCACAGTTGCCTCAGACATCCTACCTTTTCAGGCAGGAGTCCGATAGAAATCGGACTCCTGCTCCTGTCCTTCCGCCGCTCAATGCGGACATACTGACAAAAGTTTCGGTTTTACACTCTGCGGAAAAACTCGACGTTGCGTTTGTTTTTGGGTGGCGCAGCGGTGCACCGCTGCGATAGCCCGCTCATTCTCAATATTGGCTTCATTCGCTGAGGTCAGTCGCGATCCGCAAGAAAGTACTTTTTCCGCGGCGTGTTTAACCGTCACGGCCCCGCCTGCGGAGCGCTCTCGCGCGCTAGACGCACGATAGGCTTCCGTTTATGATTCCGACACGTGATCGGGCAGACAATTTCGCACTATCGCATTCTCAGCCGTTTGGGTAGCGGCGGAATGGGTGTTGTGTATGAAGCGGAGGACATCACCCTCGGCCGCCGCGTTGCCTTGAAATTTCTTCCGCCGGAAGTGGCTGGCGAAGGCGCGGCTCTCGACCGTTTCATGCTTGAGGCGCGCGCCGCCTCCGCCCTGAATCACCCAAACATTTGCACAATTCATGCTGTGGAGAATGCCGACGGGCAATCCTTCATCGCCATGGAGTTACTCGATGGGCAAAGTCTCGATGCGACGCTTGCCGCGGGTCCCGTGCCGCTTGACCGCTTGCTGGAAATCAGCGCCCAGCTTGCGGACGCTCTTGACGCCGCCCACGGCAAAGGGATCATTCATCGCGACATCAAGCCGGCCAACATTTTTATTTCTCAACGCGGAACCGCCAAAATTCTGGACTTCGGTCTCGCGAAGCTGACACAAGCCACACAAACCTCGGCCGAGACCATGGCCACTGTAGATCATCCTGCGGCGCACCTCACGAGCCCCGGCAGCACCGTTGGCACCATCGCTTATATGTCGCCCGAACAGGCGCGTGGCGAGACACTCGACCGGCGCTCCGATCTTTTTTCGCTCGGAACCGTCATCTATCAGATGGCGACGGGCAAGCTTCCCTTTGAAGGTAAAACTTCGGCCGTGATTTTCCACGCCATTCTCGAGCGCGATCCAGTTCCTGTGGTTCAGCTCAATCCCACGCTTCCGCTCAAGCTTCAGGAGATCATTGCCAAAGCTCTCGAAAAAGATCGCGACCTGCGCTATCAGTCTGCCGCCGATCTTCGAGGTGACATAAGGAGATTGCAACGCGATGTCGGGGGGCCCCGCGCCAAATCTTCTTCCTCGGAAGTTCCACTTGCAACATCCCCGTCAGCAGCCAGACCGCCAAGCAGTTCCAGGATCGTTGCCGCGGCCCGCCAAAATAAACTGGGCGCCGGAATCACGAGCCTGGTCGGTATCGTTCTCGTCGCGGCGGCCGGCTACGGAATTTACGCCTTCCTCTCTCGCTCCCGCTCCGTGCCCTTCCAGAACATTTCCATCCGAAAGGTTACGGAGAGCGGCAAAGCCGCGGGAGCCGCTATCTCGCCCGATGGTAAATACATACTGAACGTAATGAGCAGCAATGGACTGGAGAGCCTCTGGCTGCGCAACGTTCCCACCAACAGCGACACCCAAGTCATCGCTCCGTCTCAGGTACATTACCTCAGCCTTCATTTTTCCCCCGACGGCAATTATCTCTATTTTGTCCGCAGCGAAGCCGGAAGTCAGGAACTGGAGTATCTTTACCGTGCACCGTTGCTGGGCGGAACTCCCGAGAAGCTAGTGACGGATATTGATTCCAACATTACCTTCTCGCCCGACGGCCAGCAATTCGCCTTTCTCCGCTACGGCGATCCCGATCCCGATAAGTACCGCATCATTCTCGCTTCCGCCGACGGAGGACATGAGAAGACGCTGGCCAGCGGCCCCCAGAAC
>JBOGLB010000151.1:0-3023 GCA_050745965.1 Terriglobales bacterium
GGTTTGATGGGAGTTTTTCTTCTCCGCGTATCTGCTTGAACCCGGCGGCAGCGACATCGGTGATTTGAGAAGTCAGTTGAGGTCCGACAATGGATTCGCGGATTTGCTTCCAGTTCTGCCAGGCGGCAGCCAGTTCAGATTCGTGTTCCTGGCCTTCTGAATTTGAGGCTGGAGCCTCGGGAGTTAGAGGGACCACTTCGGTGACTGCTTGCACGGCCTCGGACAATTCTGCGGGAGCACCAGTATCGGCAGAAACAGAAACCGTGTTGGAGGGTTCGGGCGCCAAACTCTCTGCGGCTGGACTCGCAGGACTGACGGGGAATTCATTCGCAAATGTACCAACCTCGCTTCGGCCTGGGATTCCTGCGCCAGACGATCTTGATGCAGCCGCCGCATACGCGATCTCGCGGTAGGCAGTGGATGTAATCTCTTCCGCTGCCGCGGTTTCAGCGGGTGCCGCTTTAACCTCAATAGGCTCGGTCGCGGATTCGAGGGTAGACTCAACAGTCGCTTGTGATGGCATCTCGGAATCGGCACAAGCGGCAGCAATCTCAGAAGCCGCCAATGTGCCTGCTTCGACGCTGGAGCTCAATTCCGGCGCCGGAAGATCGGCAACCGTCTGCGATTCCGTTGGGCTTTCGATCAGAGGGCTTGACGCCGAGGCCATGACAGAAACGCTTTCGATCACGCTCAAGTCGGATTTTGTTTCAGCCGCCGCGACGGTCTGAGCGCTCTCGGCTGCCGCCAAAGCGGCATAAGTTTTTTCCATCTCAGATTCTAAAATTAAATGCGAATCGCCATCAGACAGCGGAACCGCCTCTGCGATCCATCTCGGCCCGCTGCATACCGTTCCCACTGCTGCCAGCGCGGCGTCAAGAGCAGTAATAGGAATGCTGTCATGACTGCTCACTGGAGAGAGCGACGCGAGTGCTGCCATGACCTCTACTTCGCTCGGAGACTGTTTGGCGCGACTTGCGTCTTCCCTTGAAGTTAATGAAGGCTCAGCCGTGACCGGTTCCGGCGAAGGTGACTCAGCGATTGCCGTCGTCTCCAAGGCCGGTGGGTCGGGTGAATGCGCTTCGGCGGCAGCGTCAGGAAGCGCCACATCCGGCTCCGGTTTCGTTGGCCCTTCGGGGGACACCGACGGGGCAACTGCCTCGGAAGGGCTATTTTCCATTGCAATGAGACGTTCGATATTAAAATTTTCAAACGGTCTGACCGGTTCCGAATTTTCGCCAGCTTCTTGAGTGGCAGGGAGCGCAACCGGAGCTTCTGGTAATTTTGCCTCCGGAGATTGCTGACTTAAGCGCGGGGCCAGGTCGTGAAACATCGTGCTGACGGTCTTAGGTCCGCTTTTTTCGGCATCATCCTGAACGTCAGTACTAGGAATACTTCGTGGAATGCTTAAGCGTTTCTTCCATCCGGACGTTGTCTCACTTCCCGCGTCCGCGGATTTGTCCCGGCCTCGGCGGGTGGTCTCCAGGTTGCTTCCTGCTTTGGTGGAACGTCCTTGCTTGCCAGCAGCCGGCTGCGGAACGATCTTGTCTTCTAATTTGATAATCGCCGCGAGAAGTTCTGTCGTATCAAACGGCTTAACAATGTGAGCGTCCGCCCGGACCCTCCTCGCCTCGTCCACCTTAAAAGGCTCCAGCTTTCCAACCGTGAGCAATACCGGAATGCGGGCGGTTGCTTGCGACTCTTTCAGCCGCTGGCACACCTCCAGCCCACCGTACCCCGGCATATAGACGTCGAGGACGATCAGATCGGGAATGATTTCGGCAATTTTCTTGAGTGCCGCCGACCCATTGTTCACGGTAATGACTTCGTACCCTGCATCGCTGAGGATTCTCCGGCCCATGTTTTGAGCCGTCACGCTGTCATCGGCGAGCAGTATTTTCCGCGCCAAATTGATTCCTTTGATGGAACGGGGAGATAACGCGAAGTTAGCGTGTCCGGGAAGCTAAGTCAATGAAGATAGGAGGGTAACAGGTTACGAGGGGTCAATAGAGGCTGACCTTAAGTCACTTGGGTGGAGTTCCGCACAGGTAGCCGCGTGGCAAGAACCTCGCTACGTCCGCTCGCCAAAAGCCCGGCCAAATCGCACACTTTTGAGTGCTCTAGCCGACTCTTTGGTAATAAAGGTCCTCCATTGCCGCTTGAACCTTCGCCGATAGCTTATCCATATCGCCCTTAACACAGCCGGCAGTTGAAATGGGTTCGCCGATTCGCATCTCCACCGGACGGCACTTTATGTGGTAGGTATCCATTGGAAGCAATTCGAATGTCCCCACAAGCGCCACGGGAATTACGTCCACATGCGCCTTAATTGCCAGGAAAAACGCGCCGCGAAGAAAAGGTTTGATATCACCATCAGGAGTTCTTCCACCTTCCGGGAAGATTACTAACGGTATGCCGTTCCGCAGAGCCTTCAGGGCTGCACGAATGCTGCCAACTGCCGCCGCCGGATTCTGCTGATCAACGCAAATTTGCCCGGAGCGTTTTAGATGCCAACCCACAATCGGATAAGAAAGTAATTCCTTCTTGAACGCGATCCTGAACTGGAATGGGAGATGCGCGTACAACACCGGAATATCCAGCGCCGAAGCGTGGTTGACGGCATAAATGTAGGACTTCGTTGTATCGAGTTTCTCCAGTCCTATGACTGTGACTGGCGAAGCAATGGTTTTCAGGATTAGCTTGGACCAGAATCGCGCAAAGCCGTGCAGTACTTGTTCCTTTTGACTGGAAAGTGAAACCGGAATTGAGATGATTCCGAGGAGGATGGTGTACATCCAAATCAGCGGATCAAATATAAAGTACGAACGCATGCGGCTCAGTAGGCCGTATTTCCGCGAGGCCCTGGTCGGATATTCTCTTTCGGAATTTGGCGTGGGGGCGGACGAGGACGGGCTAACTTCAACCTCGGATTGTGAATTCACGATTCGCCCCCGACCACACTTTGCCGGCTGACGGGCGCGTCCTCAATGTCCACTCCAATGGCCCGCATTGCCTCTCCCACGATG
>JBOGLB010000152.1:0-8282 GCA_050745965.1 Terriglobales bacterium
GTTCATACGGTCTTACTGCGGTGGCCTTCGATGCCGACGAGGATGGATGGCAGGATATTTTCGTCGCCTGTGATTCAACACCCAGCCTGCTGCTTTTGAACAATCACGATGGTACTTTCCGCGAAGAGGCCCTGCTTCGTGGGGTCGCACTCGGCAGTGGCGGCGAATTGCTTGGCGGAATGGGCGTTGGCGTGGGGGACTATAACCTCGACGGCCATCTCGACCTCGTGAAAACACACTTCCAAAACCAGTCCACTGGACTTTACCGCAATAATGGCAAGGCCGAGTTTGACGATGTTACTGCCCAGGCCGGTCTTAATCCTGAACGCCGCTTCATCAGTTGGGGAACTGGTTTAGTTGATTTTGACAATGACGGCAATCCGGACATTTTCGTTGCGACTGGAACCGTTTATCCGGAACTGGAACGCGTATATCCCACTAAATATCCAGCCCACAGCCCGCGTATTCTCTTTCGAAACAAGGGGAATGGTACCTTCGTCGAGCTTGGCGATGAGGCTGGTCCGGGAATTTCGGCTCGCCACACAAGCCGTGGGTGCGCCTTTGGGGACTTCGACAACGATGGCGATATGGACGTGCTGATCATGAACGTGAACGAGCCGCCGTCTTTATTACGGAACGACGCCCCCGCTGGGAATCATTGGCTAAAAGTCCGCTTGGAAGGCACAAAGAGTAATCGTAGCGCGATTGGCGCTCGCGTTCTGGTTCATTATGGCGGGAAGTTTCAAGCCCAGAGCGTGACCAGCCAGTCGAGTTATATTTCCGCTAACGATCCGCGGTTGCACTTCGGACTGGGGACGGCGTCCACCGCAAACGTTGAAATCCATTGGCCCACAGGCAAAACCGAATCCTATGCCGGAGTTGCCGCAGGTCAGTTGGTTACCATCCGCGAAGGCGAGGGGATCGTCAAGGGACGGCCCTTTCGATAGGGAATCTCGCCACGAAACCTCTCACATTGCTTTCTCAACCGTCACGCGCACAATTTGAACTGGACCTAAAAGCCCGGATGGCCACAGGGGCGAATCGGCTTTGTAGAACTTTGGGGATGTAAAGGTGTAGGTCTTCGTGACATTCGGTTGACGATCTCCGATAATTCGATTCACCCAACCATTCGTCACTTTGATCTCAAGCGTGTTTGCGCCCGGTCTCAAAGCCGCAGTCGCGTCCACGCGATATGGAATCTTCCAGACAATGCCAAGTGGCTTGCCGTTTATGTAAACGTCCGCCAAATTCTTGACGCTTCCGAGATCAATCCAAAGATGGGCTCCCGGTTTGAACCATTCGGCGCGAGCCTGGATGGCCTTCGTGTAGGTGGCGGTGCCGGAAAAGTATTTGATTCCTGCGTCGGTGTTTTCATTCCAAGCGGTTAGTTTATCGAAAGTGGCTTTATCGGGAGCTCCGCGATCGGGCTGGAAACTTACCTTCCAGGGACCATGAACATTCGCGATGAGTTGTTCGACGGTAACTGGAAGCGTTCGAGAGGCTGCTTTGGATGGTTGGCGGAAAACTACAAATACGGTTTCCCACGGCGCGAGGTACAACGGCACGGTCGTGCGGTCGTCCGCAGTGTAGTAGGATGCGGGCTCAATCCTTCCCGTGTCGCAATGCCAAAGTTCGGGAGACCGTCCGGCGATTCGGAAAGTCGCGCCTACTTTCTCATAGCGGTCGTTGCGGTTGTCCACATAATAAAGATCGCCGTCGGCGAGCTTGCGATGCACGAAGAGCAAATTCGTGTCAGGTTGCGGCTTGGTGTATTCGAAGTCGGGAGCAACCTGAAGCGCGGCGAGCACACGGCCTAAATTTTGACCTTCATAGATTCGTCCCTTGCCAAAGGAATTTCCTACTCCCGGACCCCACAATTGATCAACAATCCTTTGAAATTCCTTGGGATCATCGCTCAGGCTTGGAGTACCGGTAGGCTTAGGTCCAACGACGATTGCTCCAGACTGGACCAAATCGCGAATCTTTCGCAAGACCGGCAACGACATCTGTTGGCTGCGGGGATCGAGCGCCAGGACGCGATATCTCATGCCGCTCGGGGTCGCGAGCTGTCCGTCTTTAACTGTCAGGAGATGAATTAAAGCATCGGCGTTGATGTAGTCGAAGTTGTAACCTTCCGGAATATCGGGTGCTTTGTTTCCGAATATAGCAGTCAGGTTGGAGTCTTCCCCGTAGAAGTAAACTATGTCGGCAACAAAACGGCCTTGCTGCAACAAATAAGAATTCCGGGCGAGATATGTGATCCAGGGTTTAGCTTGCTCCGCCCAGGTTTCGTTCCGCGTGAACCATTGTCCGAACGGTCCTAACGAGAGACCGGGTTTGCGGTCAAGCAATGGCTGATGAACAGACGTGTGAATCACGAACCGGTTGAGTCCCATCGCGAGTTCTTTATCAGCAGTAGGCTTCAAGGTTGCTGGTGACCATGCCCATGCTCCGGAAGCGGCAGTCATGGACTCGGCAGCGACCAGATTCTGGCCGTAAAGATGGGCGACCGAAGCTGACTCGCGAATATCCGCGTCGTAGCCGTATAGTTCGTTGTTCACTCCAGGCTTCTGGGTCCACATCGCCGACATTGGAACATCGTTGCTGCGCTTGACCTCCATTCCATCACCGATAAATGCGCGGCCTTCTTCGTGCGATTCACCATAGTGCCCCATGCCCCTCTGGTGAAGAATGTTCGTGATCTGGTCATAGTGATATTCGGCCAGAAGATCGCCAAGGGTCTGGCGAAAATCCCAAAGAAAGCCTTCGCTGGATTGTGAACTCTCTATGACCCGGCCAGTCAAAACGGGCATCCACGGTCGCGGATCGTAGCCGCGCCGCTTCGTAAACTCCGCGATCAGATTGTCAGTCCAGTTTTGCGGCCCCGCCTCCCAACTGTCGTTGACAACGTATTCGAGCCCGCGTTTGCCCATCAAGTCTCCGACCGCGCTCTTATAGTTGTCGAGGTACGTATTCATGTATCGCTTCACGTCGTCATGATTCAGCTTGTCCACTTCCAGGCCAGTGCCCTCGGGGGAAGCCGGGTGGTTGGTGATACCCAACAGCGAGTAGCCAAAGCGCAGCACCACCCAATGGCCGGATGGGGGCGTCCAATCAAGGGTGCCGTCAGGCCGCATTTTGGAAGTCAGATCAATAACGTCGCTCCTGCGAATTGCATCGGAGGCGGAGATCGGCGGCGTAGGATATGGACCGAAACTGCGAAGGTTAGCGAACCCAGCTTTCTCCTCAAAGCGGCTGACTCTGGGACTGGAATGAAGAACCAGCTCCGCTATCTCGAAGTTGGGGTCAGCCTTTCTTCCAACAGAATCACCGAATGGATTTTCCGCATCGAAGCGATTTTTCTCCGAGACGGGAGGGTAATCGGTGAATCCTACGCGGAAAAGCCGCGCGGTTGCGGCAGGGAACGCAATAGTGTGCTCTATGCCTCCATCGTTAGGAATATCGGTTAGCTTGCGAAAGTTGTTGCCGTCGTCACTCGTTTCTACATCGGCAATGGATGGCGCCGCGCCCCATCTGTTCGTGGCAACTGCTTCGGGATCGTTGAGCGCCAGCGTGACTGCGCGGATCGTTTGCGGAGCGGCGAACTCGTATTGAATCCACGCCTTGTGACCGGCGGGTGGTTTGGGTAGCTGCGTCGTCTTCAGCAAATCGCCATCGCTTAAGACTAACGGGTCAATCGTACCGCCGCTGGAGGTGATTTTGGGTCTCAGCGAGGACACGCGAAGGTTTCCGTCTGGTGCCTGATAGGCGATCACAACGGTGTCGGCATAGAATTCCGGCGGCGTTGTGGGAGAATTCATAGTTGCCACAAAATCAGTAATCGGAATGTTTTGAAATGGGCCTGTGACAGAAGGCGGATGAGACAGCACGCCAGAAAAAGGCTTACCCCCTTCGACTCTGGTTTCGCTCCACACCAATTTTTTCATCCCCTGGCTAGGCTTGACCCACGGGCCGCCAGACTCGCTCCAGCCAGGCGATCCAGCAACGGCCTCTTCCAGGCCCAACTGATCGGCAAGCTTGGTGGCGTAAAGAAACGCGTCTTTCCATTCGGGCGTCATGTAAACCAACCTCTTGTCCACCAGCTTGGGAGTATTAAGAGCCGCATCGAAGTTTTGAAAACCGCCGATACCGATTCGGTTCATCCACTCCAAATCAAGCTTGATTCCGTCTTTGGTGATGTTGCCGTTCATCCAATGCCACCATACTCGGGGCTTGGCCGACGATGGTGGATTCTCAAACCCCTGTTCTAGCGGGACGCTGGATTGTTGGGCCACGGCGGGTCCAGCCAAACAAATTAGCAACACAAGCGAGATGAGTGACCGGCCCGTCAACTGGATATTCAAATTTCGGGGCACGCACATTTGGCATTCCTCCGCGAATGGAAAGAAAAAAGGATCTACGCTGAATGGGCTTGAGACGGCAATGCAGCTGCCAATGGAGCCTGCGTCAGGCTGTCGTTGGGATAATAATGGTCCACTGTCTTGGGCGTAAGCAATTTGTGCTCGACGAACACTGCCGGAGGAACATGTCTCTTATTCAGGATGTCAAGGCTGACTCGAATTAGGTCCGCACCATAACGCTCGGGGAAAAAGGCCACTGAGCCGATAAGGCGCGTGTCTGGTTCCCGCAACTCGGCGCGTCCCTCAGGAGAAGCGTTCTGCCCCATAATCGCGCAAGTGTCGGCGCGTCCGGCCTCTTGAAACGCTCGCAGGGCGCCAATCGCACTCACGTCGTTAATAGCGCCGACGAGCAGACGCTTGGATTGGGTCACACGGATATGCCGGCGGACGACCTCGAAACTGGGCCCGAGATCGCCATCTCCATTCAGGTGCGTGATGCGGCAACTCTTTGCGTTCGGAAGAACAAGGTTGATGCCGACCAGCATTCCAGTGAGTCGCATTTGGGGAAGGTTGCCGGCGCGTGGAAGTTCGAGAAGAATAATTTCGTCCAAATCGCAGTGCCAGTTTTCTTTGACCCAGCGGCCGAGATGTCGCCCGCCAATTAGACCGGCTTCATAATTGTTCGCTCCGTAGTATGTTGCACCAGGGTGCGGAATATCTATGGCGATCATTGGAATGCCCGCTTCGCGGTACTTCGCCGCGACAATTGGCGCTACGGTTTCGTCAGTTTGAAACTCAATAGCAAGATCCACTTTTTCGCGAACTAACAAATCCGCGTTACGCTGGGCAATTTTCGCGCTGTAGCGATTGTCGAGCGAGATCAACTCAACGCCTTCAGCAGTGGCGGCGCGTTCCAGGCTGGCCGATACTTCGCGGGAAAACTGATAATCGCTTCCCTGCGCGGCATACCCGAGACGGCACAGCCGCTGCTTGAGCGGCCTGCAACTTGACTGATAGAGATTGGCGCCGAGCTTCTCGACCATCCCACACTTTTCCAGTGTGTAAAGCAGACGAAAAGCCATCGTCTTTGGTAGACCGCTGCGAATGGCAATCTCCTTGAGCGGCAGCGCTTCGCCAGCCGAACGGAAGGTCGCAAGAATTTTGGAGGAATGTACGACCGATTTAACTAAATAAGGATCTCGTGCTCGCTGGTCCTGGTTCATGGGCGCGAGGCAGGATACCACGGAAAAGGGCAAGTTGCATTCCGCATTACGAAACTTGAAACCTAACTCCTTCTCCGGCGCAAGTTTAAGTTTCAAGGAGCACTCTGCGCCGCTTTTGGCGGGATTACCCAATATCGCAGGCCCTCTGGATATAGAATTGTGTTTCACGATGCGAAACGACGATGACAAGCTAGAAAGCACGTGACGCTTCCGGTTCTTATATTTAATCTCGCCATGGAAGGGGATGGCATGAACTCTCACGACACAGGCCGGATATTTGATGCGCTCGAAACGTTTCGCATTGAAATTCCTTCCTGGGGCTTTGCTAATACCGGCACCCGATTCGGGAAGTTCCTGCAAGCCGCAGCGGCGGCCACCACTGAAGAAAAATTCATGGATGCGGCGGAGGTACAGCGTGTCACCGGAATTTGCCCGACGATCGCATTGCATGTTCAGTGGGACTTTCCTGCTGGCGTGGAGAGTAGCGACGAGATTAGAAAGCTGGCAAATAAACTTGGCATCCAACCAGGTTCTATTAACCCAAATTTGTTTCAGGATCAGGAATACAAATTCGGATCGTTTGGGAATCCCGATTCCTCGATTCGCAATCGAGCGCTGCAACATGCGAAAGATAGCCTGGAGATTGCCCGGCGCGTAAAAAGCCGGGACGTTTCTCTGTGGTTTGCCGACGGATCAAATTATCCCGGAACGGCGAATATCCGACAGCGCAAACGCTGGTTCGAGGAGGCTTTACGTGAATCTCATGAGGCAATGTCTCCGGGTCAGCGATTGCTCGTGGAGTACAAGCCGTTTGAGCCAGCGTTCTACCACACTGACATCGCAGACTGGGGAATGGCGATGCATTTCGCACGGTCAGCCGGCCCGCAAGCAAAAGTTCTCGTCGATACCGGTCATCACTACCTTTCGCAGAATATCGAGCAAATAGTGGCGTGGTTGCTAACGGAAAACATGCTCGGCGGTTTCCACTTCAACGACCGCCGTTACGCGGATGATGACCTGACCCTGGGTTCAATTGATCCCTACCAGGTGTTTCGCATTTTCCACGAAATATGCTCCTTCGAATGGGAAACCGGCGGGCGCGCCGACATTGCCTACATGATTGATCAAAGCCACAACCTCAAGGGAAAGATTGAGGCGATGATTCAGACAGTAACGGTTGCCCAGCAACTGTTTTCGAAAGCGGCGCTGGTAGATCACGCGGCGCTCGCATCGGCGCAGAAGAATTGCGATCTCGTAGTCGCTGAATCTTTGCTGCAGGACGCTTTTAACAGCGACGTCAGGCCAGCGATACGGGATTGGCGCGGTTCCAAGGGACTGCCTCGCGACCCGATGCAGGCGTTTCGAGAGGGCGGCTATCTCGAGCGGATCACTAAAGACCGGGCGGAGCGAAACTCACGGAGTATTTCCTCGTATGCATGAGGGCCCCTCAAGGCCATATCTGGCATTTGATTTGGGTGCAGAGAGCGGACGGGCAGTTCTGGCCCATGTTCGCTCCGGCATCATCACGACGCAAGAGGTTCATCGTTTCGCAAATGAGCCAGTCGAATACGGTGGCAGCCTGCATTGGGACGTGGCGCGAATCTGGATGGAAATGCGTAGGGCTCTTTCGCATTTAGAGGAAGTGCGCCTGGCTGGAATTGGAGTGGATGCGTGGGGCGTGGATTATGCGTTATTGGGCGAGTCCGGGGAACTTCTGCACAATCCGTATCATTACCGCGATCAGCGGACGCGCGGAGCAATGGATTTAATATTTCAGAAAGTCTGCAGGGAGGAAATTTACTCGGAGACTGGAATCCAATTCATGCCAATCAATACTCTCTATCAGCTTTTTGCTGCGAAGAGAGATACCCCGGAGCTGTTAAAAGCGGCGAAGAAGCTAGTGACGATTCCGGATTTATTCCATTATTGGATGACTGGCAACGCTGTGTGTGAATTTACCAATGCGACCACGACCCAAATGGTGAATCCGGCGACGCGCACATGGGCGCGGCACCTGATGGACCGGCTGGGACTGCCCTCGGAACTTCCAGCGGAGATTGTGGACCCAGGATCAGTCGTTGGAACATTGCGGAAAGATGTTGCGGGCGCGACGGCTCTCGAAGGGACCTCGGTGATTGCTCCAGCTTCTCACGACACCGGCTCCGCGGTTGCTGCGATCGTGGCGGGGGATGGAACCGCTTTCCTGAGTTCAGGGACCTGGTCTCTGGTGGGAACTGAACTGAATCAGCCGATAATTACAACCGAGGCTTTACGTCTGAATTTTACAAATGAGGGCGGAGTCTGTGGAACGACTCGTTTCTTGAAAAATGTGATGGGACTTTGGATGCTGCAATGCTGCCGGCAATGGTGGGCATCCCAGGGGCAAAATTTCGAATACCGCGAGCTCATGGATCTTGCAGCGGAGGCGCCCGCGTTCGGTCATCTGGTGGACCCTGACGACGAATCGTTCTTACGTTCGGTGCAGATGCCGTCGGCCATTGACCGGTTCTGCGAAAAGACGCAACAGCCGCATCCAAAGTCTCCCGGCGCTTACACGCGTGCGATACTTGAAAGCCTGGCATTCAAGTATCGCTCCGTGATTGGCAATCTCGAACGCCTGATCAAAAGGCCCATTAATCAAATTCGGATCATCGGCGGAGGTTCCAGAAACCAGTTGCTCAATCAGTTCACCGCCGAT
>JBOGLB010000153.1:0-3172 GCA_050745965.1 Terriglobales bacterium
ATGCTCAACAGCTGGCTCGACGAACAACAATTGGAAGAATGGAACCCCGAATTGCCAACGACCATTCTCGATGAACTGAACGGCGATTTGAAGGTCGCGCGCGCCGAAACATCTTCCGCAGAAACCCACCCTGAGTCGAGACTAGCCTGACCCGGGGAACATTCGCGCTTCTTTGCTAATCTATCCAGGGCAATTTGCCGACGGAAGCGCATGCGGTCCGGTGATCGTTCCAGTCTTCAAAACTGGTGGACGGCGGGTAACCCCGTCGTCGGTGGGTTCGACTCCCACTCGCTTCCGCCAAATTCCGTGCGAGAATTCAATGCCGCCGCCCACGTCCCGCTAGTTGCTATCTTCGCCGACCTTCAGCACCGCTAAGAACGCTTCCTGGGGAATATCTACGCGGCCTATGCGTTTCATTCGTTTCTTGCCTTCTTTTTGCTTTTCGAGGAGCTTGCGCTTGCGCGAGATGTCTCCACCGTAGCATTTGGCGATGACGTTTTTGCGCATGGCGTGAACGGTTTCGCGGGCAATGATTTTTGCTCCGATGGAAGCCTGAATTGCGACTTCAAACATCTGGCGGGGAATCAGTTCTCTCATCTTTGAAACCAGAGCTTTGCCGCGCTCATAGGCGAAATCGCGATGCACGATGATGGAAAGCGCATCCACGGGCTCTCCCGCGACAAGAATATCCAGCTTGACCATCGGAGATTCCCAATATCCGGCGAGGTGGTAGTCGAGCGAAGCGTATCCGCGGGAAACGGATTTCAACCGATCATAAAAATCGAGCACAACCTCATTCAGCGGCAATTCGTAATGCAGCATCACCCGCGATGAGCTCACGTACTCAAAAGTTTTCTGCTTGCCTCGCTTCTCTTCCACCAGAGCGAGAATCCCGCCGACATATTCTTCGTTAGTCAGAATTGTGGCGAGAATCACTGGTTCTTCGACTTTAGCGATCTCGGTTGGGGACAACCAACGGAAGGGATTATCCACTTCGACAATTTCACCGTCAGTCTTCGTGATTTTGTAACGGACGCCGGGAGCGGTGGTGATCAGTTCGAGATTAAATTCGCGCTCCAGGCGTTCCTGAATAATCTCCATGTGCAGCAAGCCCAGGAACCCGCAGCGGAAGCCGAAGCCCAAAGCCACGGAACTCTCCGGCTCGAAGAAGAATGACGAATCGTTCAGCCGAAGTTTATCGAGCGCCTCGCGCAATTGAGTGTGCTGGTGCGCGTCCACGGTGTAGAGGCCAGCGAAGACCATTGGCTTGATTTCTTCGAATCCCGGCAAAGGCTCGAAGGCTGGATTATTTTCCTCAGTAATGGTGTCGCCGATTTTCGTGTCGGCAACGTTCTTAATATTGGCGATCAGAAAGCCGACCTCGCCCGCGCGAAGTTCGTCAATCTCGACCGGCTTTGGAGTCAGTACTCCCAGGGTTTCCACATCCAATACCTTGCCGTTCCACATGAGCCTAATTTTCTGTCCCTTGCGGAGAGTTCCCTGAAAAACGCGCGTCAGAACGATCACGCCGCGATAGGGATCGAACCATGAATCGAAAATGAGCGCTTGCAAGCGGCTCTCCGGGTTGCCCTTTGGCGGCGGAATGCGCTTCACGATCGCTTCGAGGACATCGGGCACGCCTTGCCCCGTCTTGGCGCTGATCAGCACGGCGTTGCTTGCGTCAAGGCCGACCGCCCCCTCAATCATTTCCTTCGTGCGCTCCACGTCCGCGCTGGGCAGGTCAATTTTGTTGATGACAGGAATGATTTCGAGGCCATTATTGATGGCGAGATAAGAGTTCGCGAGAGTCTGCGCCTCGACCCCTTGCGAGGCGTCCACGATAAGCAGAGCTCCCTCGCAGGACGCCAGCGAACGAGATACTTCATACGAAAAATCCACGTGGCCGGGAGTGTCAATTAAATTCAGCTGATAGGTTTGACCGTCCAGCGCCGTGTACATCATGCGGACGGCATGGGCTTTGATAGTTATGCCGCGCTCGCGCTCCAAATCCATCGAATCCAGCACTTGAGCCTGCATCTCGCGAGCCGTCAGGGACCCGGTCAGTTCCAGCAGGCGGTCGGCCAGAGTAGATTTTCCGTGATCAATATGAGCAATAATGGCAAAATTGCGAAGAAAAGCGGCGTCCATGGAAGGGGCGGTCAATGCTTGATTCTAACAGGCGAGGGCCAGCGACTCTCGCACCAGACGGGAAGCAAGATTCGCGATTCCCATTAAACTGGCAGCAGTCTAAAATCATTACCCGAGTTTCGTACTTACATTTGCCGCGTGCGCAACAAGATCTGCGAGGAGAAAAACCATGCCCAAGTATGTGATTGAACGCGAATTGCCCGGCGCCGGCCAGCTTACCCCCCAGCAATTGCAAGCCGTCTCACAAACATCCTGCGGTGTGCTTCGGAGCCTCGGACCGGAAATCCAGTGGGTTCAGAGTTACGTCACTGACAACAAAATGTACTGCATATACATTGCGCCAGATGAGCGGCTGATTCGGGAACATGCCACCCAGGGCGGCTTTCCGGCGAATCGCATTTCCGAAATACAAACAGTGATTGATCCCACTACCGCCGAAGTTAAAGGTTGAGCGAAAAATGCGGTCACGTGCAAGTCGCAATGCCGGAGACATTCCTGCACTCTTATAGGGGAAACATGCGCAACCTTTCAATTGCTGTCTGCCTGTTGTGGTTCACGGCTCAACACGCCTCGGCGCAAAAGCTTTCGCCGGAACTGCGTGAATTCGTCAAGGTAGATGCGCCTGTGGTGGCACTGACTCACGTGCGTATCATTGATGGCACGGGAGCGCCCGCACGCGAAGACCAGACCGTAATTCTCTCCGGAGGAAAGATAACTTCGGTTGCCGACGCATCTTCGGCAAGTATTCCGAAAGATGCACGCCTGCTCGACCTGGGTGGAGACACGGTCATACCCGGCCTCGTGGGCATGCATGACCATATGTTCTATCCCGTGGGCGGACGAATGTACGGCGAGATGGGTTACAGCTTTCCCAGGCTCTATTTGGCCGCCGGCGTCACCACTATTCGAACCACCGGCTCGCTTGAGCCCTACACAGACCTTAACCTAAAGCACAAAATGGACGCCGGCGAAACGCCGGGCCCAGACATCCATGTGACAGGCCCTTATCTTGAAGGGGCAGGGA
>JBOGLB010000154.1:0-6397 GCA_050745965.1 Terriglobales bacterium
CGACCAGGTTTCTATTCTGATAAACCAGCTATCGGGAGGAGGATTCGTTGCACCGCGCAAGAAAACAACTACCAGCAGATAACGGGCAGATTGACTGTCGGGAAGAGCGGGATGAACCCACAGCCGATCTCCAGCTCGAAGATTCGGCACTTGCGCAATCGGAAGCGTCTCGCCCTGCCTTTGGACCTTTACATCAACTTGCGGCCCAATTAAATCGAAAGCGGCTGTATCGGCGAAACTTAATCTTGTAACGAGAAATAACGACGACAAAAGCAATAAAACGATTACGCCACCATGCCAAAACCATGACCCCTTCCGCAAAACTTGCCACCTCCATTTTACCCAGCCTACCACGTCATTCTTGAGGAATTTAATAGGTTGGCACTCGCTGCAAAGCTATGGTCACCTAATGATCGGATAGAATTTGGAGCCAAGCCTGCGAACTATATAATTGTCGCGACCTATTCATGAAACTGGTGATACGGCGTTCCAAAATTCATGCCGATGGATGCTACGCCACGAAACCGATTCGCAAGGGGTCCATCGTCGCCGAGTACACAGGCCCTCGCATTGCACTCGCCGAGGCCGACGCACTTTATGAGGACTCGCCGCGCACCTATTTGTTCGGATTGACCAATGGCACCCTGGTGATTGATGGCGATGGGGCCGCTGCATTCATCAATCACTCCTGCAACCCAAACTGCGAGGCCGATGAGGTTGACGAGCGGGTGCTGATCACGGCCATCCAAAATATCTCCCCCGGAGAAGAGATCACCTATGACTACAATTTGTACGATGGCGATCTCGACGACTTGTCGCCCTGCTATTGCGGCGCGAAGAACTGCCGGGGAAGTATGTACTCGATAAAAGAATTGGCGAAACGCGCCAAACTGGCCAAGGCGAGAAGACAGAAATCCATTTAGAATCATTTCTTCCACAGGAACCAAGCAAATGCAGATGCCCGGACGCGGCTTCACTTGAGGCACCCACCTTTAAACGCCCGTGCGTCGTTTCCATTTCTTCTTCTCATAAGCCTCGAAAGGACATTGCCATGCTGCGCAAAGTTGTATTCCTGCTGTTTTCTGCGATTACACTCGCCGCGTTGTCTCACGCACAGGAGACACGCCATTTCGTCTTTCACTATTCCTTCACAGTAAGGAACATTCCGGTAGGCGAACGAGTACGCATCTGGATTCCGGCCGCGGAGTCGAATGATTTCCAGGAAGTTCGGGTTGTACGGGCTACCGGCGATCTCCCGCTCAAGAGAACGCACGAATCAAAGTACGGAAACCAGATGTACTTTGCGCAGACGTCGAAAGCCAAAAAGCGGGAACTGCACTTCGAGATCGTGTATGACGTAGTCCGCCACGAACGGATTGTTCTCGGCACCTATGCCCCGCATCTGGCCAGCTTGCAACTGAAGGACAAGGAAAGAAACGAATTTCTGGCGCCTGATCGTTTGGTGCCCGTTACCGGGGAGCCTGCCAAATTGGCAATCTCCGTCACAAAGACAGAAGCAACACCTTTGGACAAGGCGCACGCGATCTACGATTACGTTTTTGCCAATATGAGCTATGACAAGACCGGTACGGGCTGGGGTCGAGGCGATGCGTTGTACGCATGTGCAGCCAAGAAAGGCAACTGCACGGATTTTCATTCATTGTTTATCGCTATGGCGCGTTCGCAGGGCATTCCAGCGCGCTTTGAAATTGGATTTCCATTGCCCGCAGCGGCACATTCAGGAGAAATTGCCGGATACCACTGTTGGGCAGATTTCTTTGAACCTCAGCATGGATGGGTTCCTGTTGACATTTCCGAGGCATGGCAGCACCCAGAGAAGAGAAGTTATTTCTTCGGAGCGCTCGACGCTAATCGCGTGCAGTTCGCGATGGGCCGCGATTTGCGCTTGAGTCCGGCGCAGAATGGACCGCCCCTGAATTATTTCGTATATCCCTATGTCGAAGTCGCAGGAAAGGTGTATTCGAACGTCGCCCAAGCATTTTCTTTTGAGGATGCCGGAAAACAGTCTTCAATGGGAATGCAACCGGCGAATTAGTAGGGCGCCTTGTATGATACCGGCCTGCGCTCACAGATTCCGAGCTAGCGCTAACATCTGATCCACATGATTCCGCCATGAAAAATCTCGCGAGCGCGCGAGACCCTTTGCGACAAAATTTCGTCTAATATTTTGGGATTCGGCCATTTTCCAAATTTGCCTCGCCAGATCCTGCGGCGAAAACCGCTCAAAGTAGAGAGCGGATTCTCCACACACTTCCTGATGTACGCTCAAGTCCGAAGCGACGACAGGTAATTCGCTTGCCATGGCTTCGATCAAAGGATGGGCGAATGTTTCGGTATATGCCGGCGTTGTGTAGATGTGGCATGAGCGATACAGTCCGTGAAGCTGCTCGTACGGCACCGTGCCAAGTTCTACCACGTTGTCAGCAATGTTCAATTTGCGAACCAGCGCGCTTGCGGATTCCGTGCGGTAGGCACCGGGATTTTGTCCTGCATCCAGTTTGCAAGTAAGAAACAGTTTGACTCGTCGGCTTCCCATGCGGCCTTGAAGGATAGGGATCGCGCGAAATAACGTCTCAAAATTGCGGTAGTAATTGTAGTGGCTTACGAATAGCAGGCGGAGTGCGTCCTTGGCGATGTCAATTTCCCGCTGCACTTCCTCCGGCAAACTGTTCCTGTCGCGAAAGAATCGTTCACGATCAAAGCCATGGTGGATAGTTTTTACTTTAACTCCGGCCCAATCCCTAAGTTCCTTCGCAAATGCTTCACTGGGAGCAACGGTGCAGTCAGCCCAAGTCAGTGAGCGTTTCGCGAACAGCCCCTTACCTAAGGTATCCAGAAGCAGGCGGTAATCGCCACGGGAGCGAAGGTCGGCGATGAAATCCTTTGAAGTATAAAGAGAGTTGCCCGACAACAGTATCTGCGGGAGGGGCGCGTCTCTTAAAGCAAAATTCCCGGCTGAGATCAACACATCCGCGCCACTGTCTCTTATCAAGCGAGGAAGATTAGTTTGCTCGTTCCAGAAGCGTCGCATGGCGCCCGCCGAACCATGCATGGTCACACATGAAATATTGGAAAGAGCCTCGAATTCTCCCGTGTAGCCTTCGCTTAAAGCGACGGTGGTCAGGACGCCGCTCCTCTTCGCCAGCTCGGGTACCACGTTGCGCAAATAAGTAAGGCCACCGCCCGCGCTGGAAGCTACTCCGTTTAAGAACAAATGCATCAGGGGACCGACGGAACCAGGACACTTTCTTGCGGGGCGTGCATTTGCGGAAAGTCGGGCTGATGATGTACTTGCGAGGTGAGCGGGACAAGATCAACCAGCATAAATCCGAATGCCCAGAAGAATACGCAGGTATAGTAACCCACGGCAAAGAGCCAGTCTTCGAACATCGCGTGCATTAATCCTGCCATGAGAACAAGAGCCACGGGAACCGCCGCCGAGAATACATCTCTCGTGCGCCAGAGGTAGCGCAGCACGCGGACAATGTTGACAACGGTAAGAATCACAAGACAAAAGAACGGAACCGCCCCCACTAATCCCACGCCTTCCAGTATGGCAAGATAGCTGTTTCCATGCTCGTGAGTCGTGATGGAAGTCGAGCCGAAATTTGCCACTTGATCAGCATCCGTATCAAAGGCTGAAAACGCAGTTCCAAAGCCTGTTCCGAACCACGGGTTCTGTTCTATTGACGATATCGTCGTATCCCAAACGGATCTTCGGGAATTCAGCGCGCCACCTTTCTCCTTTCCCTTGAAAAGAAACCGCGAGCGCAACGTCGTGGCCGCATCGGGAGAATTCGGCAGGGGCACCACGTAGGACACCACGGTCGCCATCAGGAGGGCTATAGCAAGGCCTTTGATCAGCGTTCGATAGGTCCGCAATAAGATGCAAAACAAAATGCAGGATATGGCGGCGGCGACAATACTGGCGCGGGCATAGCTGGTTAACAGCAAGATCATGGACAACAGCAATGCGAACATTCGCCGTCTTTGGGTTCGCAACTTCTCGGCGACCGATATTCCCCAAAGCATTAGGGGGACCGCGACAATGCCCATGACCGCGCCCAGCGAATTTGGGTTGCCAAAGAATTGGCGATGCAGGACGAAATACTGTAGAGCAACAAAATAAATCAGCGCCTCGCACCCCCACAGCAAACCCTTAAAGAATTCCTTTTCCCTTCCGATGATCGCAAGCCGGGCTCCAAATGTCCCGTATAAAAAAAGCAGAAATAGGCTCGCGGCCTTTAAGAGCGGCTGTGTGGGGAACGAGGAGACTTCCGCCGAAGTGGCCGCGGCGACCACACAAGACAATGCAATCCAATGAATCAGTCGAGCCGAAAAAGAATAATTCTTCAGATAAATGACCATGCCTGCAAGGGCGCCGGCGCCGAGTACCACCCATCGCACAGCCCTCCATATTCCTGCCATTGGAACGTCTGTACCCGCAAACAGGAAAACCAAGATAAGTACTGGGAAGAATCGCTGATCATATTTCCACATGACAACCGCGAGCGCTTCCAGCAATAACAGTCCGCCCAAATACTGCATGTTTGTAAAATAGCCAGGCCTGTCCGCCACTAATAAACCGGTAATGATCGCGCATACCGCGATTATTAGCGCCACATGAAAACCGTCGTTCCACCTGGTCATAGCTTTACTCGAGCCGAGAAGGCCGCTTCGGCAATGCCCTGCGCAAATATTTCCGGCGAGAAATGTAGAATCCGTTCTCCGCTATTCTCTCCCATTTCTCGAACTATTTCCGTATTGCTTGCAAGATCCTTAAGAATCCGGGCCAACGCCTTTATGTTTCGCGCGGGGATCACGCGGCCATTCCATCCCTCTTCCACAAGATCAGGAACACAACCAGCCACGTCGGTGCACACTATCGGCAAGGAACACGCCATTGCTTCATTCACCACCAGGCCCCAGGTATCGGTGTGGGTGGGAAGAACCAAAGCCTCGGCAAGCGCATAGTAACGGGGCAAATTCTCTCTTTGAATAAAACCGGCAAATTGAATTTGCCCTGTTTTAACCGTTCGCGAAAGTCGTTCCAGTTCAGCCCGCGCCGATCCATCGCCAACAAAAACCAGGCCAACATCTGCTCTGAGTTTAGGGTCGAGTGAGTCATAAGCGCGAAGCAGGTCAAAGATGCCTTTTTCCACCACCATTCTTCCGACAAAAAGAAAATATCGTTTTGGAAGGTTTAGTTGTGAACGCCATTTCGCACCATCCCTGCGAACATCGTCGGCGAAATTCTTATAAAGGTTATTGTCCACAGCATTCGGAGCCGTGAAGGTTTTTTCCGGAGAAACATTGAAAGATAGCAAGTATTCCCGGGACGCTTTTCCAGGAACCACGAATCCATTGCATTTGCCAATAAAAGTACGCTTCAATCTCTGCGTCAAAAGATTGTTTTGCCGCAGGTCTTTAGAATTGCTCTCCGTCCACAAAAGAAACGGGACACGATTCCGACGTGCCCAAGATAACGCACGCCAGGACGCAATATAGTTATAGCCCCCGCAAATGATGACATCAGGCTTGGCCCTCCGTAGAGCGCGTCCCACCCCCAGGTTGAGAAGAAGGTTGTGCCTTCCAAGACGCTTTCGATACGACGGAAGCACCTGCGAACTAAAATGGATCTCGTTCTTGTAGACCAGCCAGTCGCGGGCTTCGGGATCGGTCTCAGCCAAAAAAATAACGTGCAGATTAATTCCGTCAACCTTCGCCAAAGCGTTGAAAATTGGTATCCGATACGGAGCGATGATTTCGGTCAGAATCGTCAACCGCGTGGTCACGCGGCGCACCGCCGGTAAATTCCGGCCAGCCCCTCTGCCTGGTGCGCGAGTGTTAACCGTCGTAAAACTGTCTGTCGCGCCTGTTCCCCTAGGCTCTTCCGGAGTTGCGAATCTTGTAGCAATACAGAGAGCGCGTGTGCAAGATCCTCCACGCTACCGCTCCTGACCAGCCAACCATTCGCTCCGTGCTCGATTACTTCATCAATCCCCTGGGCTCGGCAACCGATCGCCGCTTTGCCACTCGCCATTGCCTCCAAATACACGCACCCCAGCCCTTCATAACCGCTGGGTAAAGCGAATATCGTGCAGCGTCGCATGGCTTCGGCGACCTCCGCCCGGCTTTTGCGGCCTCGAAAAAGAACTCGGACACCCAACTTCGTGGCCATGCTGGCAAGTTTTTCTCGGTCCGGTCCGTCGCCGATAAATTCGCAAACCGATTCTGGAAGATCCGCTTGCATCATGGCAAATGCCTGCAAAAGAACACCCTGGCCTTTCGTCGGAATCAAATTTCCGACGCAGAGAATTGAACGGGCTGTGGAGTCTGCGGCCTCGGGACGAAACTTTTCTGGGTCAACACCGTT
>JBOGLB010000155.1:0-5230 GCA_050745965.1 Terriglobales bacterium
CCGACAGCTCGATATTTTCCAGGATCGAACTCGATCTACAGGGTTCGACGGTGGCCAAAAAAGTCAGGAACGCGTGGATGTCCACTCCGCCGTGATTTTGAGTTAAATACGAAATCTGTATATCTTGCTTTTCAAAATGCCACGCCACCGCTGCCGCTTTGGCCACAGCATCCTCATATTTCTTGGTGGAAAGAACCGTGGGACCGGGATTATCGAAAATGATTCTTAGTCTTCGATTATCTTCGCGGCTAAACTCCCGCACTTTAAGAGCGCCGGTTTTTGCAGTGGATTTCCAATCGAGGTGCCGGGCGGGATCGCCTGGAATGTACTCGCGTAGCCGGTAAAAGTCGTTGCCTCCCCCGCGCAGGAATGTTTCGAACTCCCCAGCGACTGTGGAAAACAATTCAACGTGATCATTCGCGCGCTGCACCGATGGATACACGATGATCTCGCGCACCAGAGGCACGTGCCGCGTCTTAATGAGAAAGTTAAAAGGAAAACCACTGGCCAATCCAAAGCTCTCTTCCTTGTAGCGCCCGCGGCGGGGGAAGCTTAAATCAAGGTTCGCCTTGAGTGCGTCCGCTGCGGGGATGTAAGGAAAATAGGTAGTTCCTGAAAAAATACAATTCGCCCTTGCGGCACGGGCGATGCGCTGCAATTTACGATCCGGCAGCCGCAGCCATTGCTTTTGCGGTGGCCGCGTGGGAGGAAAAGCAAAAGTTGTAGCCTTCCACTGCCACTGCCGCGTTTCTTTATTCTTATTAAATGGAACGACGCCGACCGAGAAAGACGGAAGCCATCTTCTGGTGTTACCCAGCGCCAAACGGCCGCGGATTGTCTCTCCGGCAAAGACGTGTGCCGGCATTCGGACATCCAGTTCCAAATCGCGCAACACCAACGCCGAGACCACGCCGGAAACCAGCATCGCTGCCAGCATCGCCGCGACCACAATGTAAAGCAGATTGTTGCCAGTATTGAGAGCAGCGATTCCAATCAACATCACAACTGTCACGTAGATGAAACCCAGCTTTGTGACCTTGTAATCCACGGCGTCCCGAATACGGGCGGCTGCAACCCGTTTCGCTAGATAAGGGAGGGTTGTTATCCCAACAAAAACCGCCATCAGCAACGCAACCGAGGCCAAAATCAGCGTGCCCCAAAGATTCCCTGCTTCCCGATAAACCGTCGAAAACAGCGCGGCAGTAAACGCCAGAACTAGCCCGGCAATCGCCAGCAGAAATCGCATCCAAACAGCCGAGATTTCCAGATGGGGCAATCGTAGTCCGCGCTTCGCGAGTGGGACCGGCGAATTTTCAGCCAAAGCTTCCATTAAGAATCCAGCCTAGCATCAGGGCATGAGACTTTCAAAGTTACGCCGGGAGAAGTCCCCGGGGTCAACGGCGGATGGCGCACTTGCTTCGTTTACGCCAGGAATGTTCGCAAGCGGGAAAGCAAGACTGCCGCATCCCGAGATGGTATAAACAACCTTCCGGTCGCGGATTGAAATTATGGTTGGGAAGCAATTCGAAACATGAGGAGGGACGAATGAACGACATCGGGAAACGTGCGGTAGGAGTAGCATCTGGAGTCGGGATTGCCTTCGCGCTGGTTGTCTGTGCTCTCGGCCTGCTGCTACTGACCTCTTATCTATTTCCAGGGTTGGGCCTCGACCATTTGGAATGGACACACTGGCTTACCGTAATTGTGATACCTGAAGCGATCTTCATCGTCGCTGTTGTTAAGCTCTGGCGAAAGAGGGCTTCCCTGGCAGTGGGTATTCTGCTGTCGGCGGTTGTTCTCGCCGTGCACTTCGCCGTTCATGTCGCGACTCATTGAGGTGGGAGCATGGGCGCAGATTCTACAGGCGCATCGTTCCCATGTTCGATTACACCCTGGCTATCGGTTCGCAATAGTGCCCGAGCCCTTAATTTTTACAAATCGGCATTTGGAGCGACTGAGGCTTTTCGTTTAGATGGTCCAGACGGAGGCATCGTGGCCAGGCTTTCCGTGAATGGCGCGGAGTTTTGGATTGGCGACGAGTCTCCAGAACACGGCAATTTCAGTCCCGAGTCTCTCAACGGCAGTTCCGCTCGAATGATCTTTATAGTCGCCGACCCGGATGCTGCCTTCGCGCGTGCGTTAAAGGCGGGAGCGAAAGAAGTCCACGCCGTAAGCGAAGAATACGGCTGGCGAATCGGACGCGTGGTGGACCCTTTCGGACATCACTGGGAGATTGGCCGTCCTCTAGCGGCGTAGCCGATCGAGCGTGTTCTTATGATCTTCCTCTTGGGTTCGTTGAAGACGGCTTCCAACAGTTCTTTTTGCGCACTATTCGAAATGTTGTGGTCCACGTCGCCCTTCGACTAAAGGATATCCAATTCACATAGGGCGCGGTCCCTATCCATGGTCGCACCTCGATCGGACTCTGCCATTATCGGGAACAGCCTAATTTGCAAAGTCCATTCTCAATCCTCGTAGCCGCTAAACACTCCCAAGGAAGTCAAAATCGCCGCAACTTCGTTGAGTAGAGGAAGTTCCTGCACCAATCTGCGGTTTCTATCCCGATGACCTCTTCCCGGATGATCTCTTCCCGATCGGAATCTCCAGTGATTACGAGCGTAATGCCCGTTGACAAATGCTTGACAACCACACCTCGCCGATTGGGCAGGATAACGATGGAAATACATTGGGGAGGAATAGTGTCCAGGAGTTGCCTCATCGTTTCGGTGTTGATTGCGGCATCCCTCAGTTGCATGGCGCAGCAGGACGCCGCGCCCCCCGCCGCTCCGGTGGATGATGTTAAGCCGGTTCCTGTGATTTCTGGGGGCATGGCGTTCGTGCCTACATGGGATGGCGGCGACCCGACATTGGTTTCGATCGTGTCTCCGGTTGTCCTTGTGCCGTTGGGCGGCAATTTCGTTTTTGAATCTCGAGTCGCATTCGAAGGCGACTTTCAGCGCCGGGATGGCAATTCCGGAGACTTTACGGGGGCAATCCAAAAGTCAATCGACTACCTCCAGCTTGATTACATCGGGAATCGCTATGTCACGATTTCGGCAGGCCGATTTCTTACCCCGTTCAACATCTACAACGAACGTCTCTACCCGAATTGGATACGCGACCTCCAAACTGATCCCCTAATCTTGCCGATTGGAACGGGCAGTGACGACGGCGTTATGTTAAGAGGCGGCGTAGCTGTCAACCGGGCCGTCACCCTGAATTACGCTGTTTATCTTTCTGCGCTTTCGACCGCTCGCTACTTCGAATCTGAGCGCCACGCGGGCATACGCACCAGCATCTTTCTTCCTCGCGAAAGATTTGAGATCGGTGCAAGCGTACAGCATCAACTTCAGGACGACAGGCTGGACCGGTACGGATTCCACCTCGAATGGCAGCCGTTGCTCTTGCCTCTCGACGTTCGAGCTGAAGGGGCATATTCGCGGGAGGAAGGCAACGGACTGTGGGTTGAAGGCGCATATCGCTTCCGCAACTCCCGTCTGACTCCGCTACGACAAACGCAGATTGTGGGCCGTACACAGGTCTTTCATGCCGGCACTGTTTCAGGGTCAAATCCGGATACTCCTGATGTAGACACGAAGCGTACGGAATTTGGACTGAATTACTACCTGAACGATGGCTGGAAGGCTCTGGCAAGCTACGGTCGTACTTTTTCTACGGCCGGTAATAGCGATATCTGGACGGTAGGGATGACCTACCGATTCGTTTTTCCGCTGGGGCCACGCCAATGACTCTCCTGCGAAGAATCGCTATTTCCGTTGTCTTTGGCTGTGCGCTGTTGGCATTTGCGGGGACGCCGGCAAAACCCAGGGTGCCGGCGCCGGTTTCTGCGATCGTTCCCACCGAGGTGGACCAGAGTTGGATGGTCGAAGGTGAAAAGCGCTACAGGATAAATTGTGGGCGATGTCATCAACCACCGCATAAATTTCAACCGCGGGCGATGGCGATGGCGGTTCGGCAAATGCGGGTTCGCGCCATGCTTACTGAAGATGACATGAAGTATGTGCTTTTTTACGTTACTCACTGATGCTCAATCGGCTCCAGTACGCGCTGATTATTGCAATGCTCGTTGCGTCGGCCATGGGCCACTCAGAATCAACTCCATCCGCCAACCCCCGGGTTATCGAATTGACAGCGGATAAGGATAGCCGCTACCGCCAGGGATCGAGAGTGTCTCCCACGATTGAAGTGACGGCTAATCAGCCGCTGATTCTTCGCATCACGGCCGTGCGTGCCAAAGAAGTTGCGCGAGATGGCAGCATACACGGCCTCGCCCTGCTCGATAAGAATTCTGATGCAATACCCGGCTGGCGGTTCTTCTTACATCCCGGCGTTCAAGACCTCACGGTCACGGCGCCCAGCAATCCAGGTCGCTATAGGGCGGTATGTATCGTGATCTGTAGTGACGCGCATGACGGAATGGGTTTCACTCTCATCGTAACGGCTCCAAAAAACTAACGGCAAGGAATGAAAATGAAAATATTCAAGATTGTCCTATTACTATCATTGTTGATCTCAGTGGCGAACGCCGGCTCTGTCAAAGCCACATTCCATGGAGAAATCTCTGACTCGCAGTGCGCTATGAATGTGCACTCTCTCAGCCGCTCCCACGAAGAGATGATTACAAAGCACACACTCGGCACCGATCCGGCGTCTTGCGCAAGAGCCTGTGTCCGGCGAGGTGGGGAATGGGTCCTTCGTTCAGGAGATCAGGTTTCCCGGCTCAAGAATCAGGCAGGTGTTGAGGAGTTCGCCGGTCGGAAGGTTCGAATAGAAGGTACCCTGGATACCAAAACCAACACGATTGATAATGCCAGCATCGAGGTGGAACCAACGACCAAGGGTAAACCACATTAAGAGATGTCAAAATACTCCAGAGCCCAACCGACACAAAAACCCAGGATCCCATCCGACAGCCTGAGCACTCTCGGGTCTCGCAGAAGCGGCGAAACACGCGGCAACCCGCATTGCTACTCGAACTTGCTCGTATCAACTCTTCCAGGGTCCATAAGCTAAACTTCTTCCGGGAGCACTCTTTGAAAGTAACGACTGAATATCTAACCTTCCATACCAAGAAGCACCGGGAGTATGTCCACATCACACCGCGAGTTGAGGCCGTGGTTGCGAAGAGCGGCGTGAAAGAAGGCATGGCGCTGGTCTCGGCGATGCACATCACCGCTGGAATCTATGTTAACGACAATGAATCTGGATT
>JBOGLB010000156.1:0-4989 GCA_050745965.1 Terriglobales bacterium
GACACAACGCAGTCCCGGAATTTCAATTTGTTGGGGAACGGGCGTCCAACTCAGGACCACCCCATCTGCGGTCACTTCAGCAGCGAAATTATCCGGAGGTGCGAGCGTACGTGCGGCAGGTACCTTCACTATGTTGGAGAAGCCAGCACTGCGGCCACGATCGTTCAGCACCTCAACAGCGTAGGTAAGATTTGCAAACGGGTTCGCCAGGGCGGACTCCGGAACAATATCGGTATAGGTTCCCGACTGCGGAGGTGATGCTGCGCTTTTTTTGGGCGGAATCTTCGTTGGAACAAACGGCACTTCGGCAACCGCAGCCGGGCACGTCTCAAGCGGATGGTCCACACTGCGGCAGATGCGAGTTTGTCCATCGTGCCGGATTAGCTGGCGATCAGTGGTCCGGGACGGTGCGGTCCAGGTCAGATGAACTTTGTCACCTTTTCGCGCAGCGTGAAGGTCGGTGACCGGCTTGGGAAGATCAAGGGATGGAGGCAGCGGAATCCCCGGAGTTCCGCAACTGAGCAGGCTCACGCTCAGTAAGCAAACGCCAGGCAAATATAAAAAGGCTGACGAAATCGGTTTAGTGGGCAAGCGAGATAAAAGCCTACCAGAACAGATGCGGTGCGAATGTCCCACGACCGTGTGTGGAGCTGAAGAATCGTGTGGGGTTAGTTCATAGCTTGGCGATTGCATCCACGATGGTGTCATCCTGATCGGGAAGCACGGTTCGCAGGTCCAGCAGGACTCGATCTTCCTGCACGCGCGAAATTATCGGTGGATCGAATTTCCGAAGCCGCCCGGCGAGTTCATCAACGCCAAGGTCCACTGACGCAATCGCCAACAAACAGGTTGGCAGGACGGCTGATGGCGCAGCGCCGCCGCCGATGACCGAGTCCCCGTCAATCATATCCACAATGATTTTTGGCGAGCGTATCTTCTCCGCGATCTTTTCCGCACGCGCCGAGATTTTATCTTTCGAAAGCCGCATCATTCGCAGTGCCGGAATCGAATCGTAATCCTGCTTTGCGTATGCTAACAGCGTCGCTTCCAGAGCCGCATAAGTCAGCTTGTCCACTCGCAACGCGCGAAACAGGGAATTCGCCCGGAGCCTCGATACAAGCTCCTGCGATCCACTTACGATCCCGGCCTGAGGGCCTCCGAGCAGCTTATCTCCGCTATAAGTAACAACGTCCACGCCCACATGAATACTGGCTAAAACACCCGGTTCATCTCGCAAACCAATAGATCCCAGATCGAAAAGAGACCCGCTTCCCAAATCTTCCATCAACGGTATTTTTCGCCGGCGAGCAACGCTCACAAGCTCTTCGAGATGCGGCCGCTGTGTGAATCCTGTGATCTCAAAATTTGAACGATGCACGCGCAACAACAACTTCGTTTTCTCGTTGATCGCCGATTCATAATCGCTAAGGGTCGTGCGATTGGTCGTGCCCACTTCGCGAAGAGTGGCGCCGGATTTCGCCATGATCTCGGGGATGCGAAACGATCCGCCGATTTCGACTAGCTCGCCCCGCGAAACAATTACTTCCGCGCCCTCAGCCAGCGTATTCAAAGCAAGAAGAACGGCTGCGGCGTTGTTGTTTACGACAATTGTCGAAATTTCCCCTGAGCCTGAACCTCCAGAGGCGCTCGCCCCTGCGGAAACACTCAAGACGCCGCGGAACAAGCGATCTACGTGAACGTCTCGCTTACCGCGCTCGCCCGATTCGATATCAAACTCTAGATTGGAATAAACTCCCGCCGTATCTCGAATGTGATCGAGAGCGCTCAACGCTAGCGGAGATCTTCCAAGGTTTGTATGAAGAATCACGCCGGTAGCATTGATTACCGGGCGCAAAGAATATTTCGAGGACTGCCGAACTTCCTCCACCACACTGGCCGCCAACTTCGACAGAGCGTGCGCAACACTCTCTTCGTCGAACTGCCCATCTGCAATATCATCGCGGAAACGGTTGAGAACGCTTCGAACTGCCAAAGTCACCACGACTGGACCCTCGCGGGCAATCAATTGCAATAACCGGCCTTCCCGCAACAATTCGTCAACGGAAGGCAGCCTGCGGTAGAGGTCGGCTTTTGCCGTGGTTTTCACGAGGAATGATTATCCCACCCATCGCGGGCGAAAACCAAAAGCCATCAGACGACGCTCTACGCGTTCACATCATCCGCGAATCCGAATCTATCCCACTTCAACTAACCCGTAGCTCTTTTGCCAGCGCGTCCTCATGTGGAGTTTGGCGCGGGTAATTTCGTCGGAAGATACGTCGGCGCCATCCAATGCGGCGGCGGCTTCTCGCCGTGCAGCCTCCAGCAAATCGCGATCTCTCGTCAGGCTCGCCACCAGGAAACTTGGCATCCCGGCCTGGCGTGTGCCAAAAAATTCGCCTGGCCCGCGAAGTTCGAGATCGAGTTCCGCGAGTTGAAACCCGTCGGTAGTGCGAACCAGCGCGTCCAATCTCCGCTCGCCATCTTCGGAAACTTTACCTCCGGTCATCAGAATGCAGTATGACTTGGCCGCGCCGCGCCCGATGCGCCCTCGCAACTGATGCAGTTGTGCCAGCCCGAAACGCTCGGCGTGTTCGATCACCATCACAGTCGCATTCGCAACGTCTACGCCAACTTCAATCACGGTGGTTGCGACAAGGATATCCAGGCCCCCGCTCTGAAACATTCTCATGACCTGCTCTTTAAGCGTGGACTCCAACCGCCCATGCAGGAGCCCGACCCGCAATTCTGGAAAAATCTTATTACTCAATTCTTTGTACATCTTGATCGCGGCTTTCAGTTCGCTCTCTTCGTTTTCCTCAATCACCGGATAAACAACGTAGGCCTGGTGTTTCGCAGCAACCTGTTTTCGCACGAATTCCCAAACCTCCGCGGACCTCTCATCGGACACACGGCGCGTGACAATCGGCGTGCGGCCAGGCGGCATCTCGTCGAGCACACTCACATCAAGATCGCCATATAACGTTAGCGCCAGGGTCCGGGGAATTGGAGTCGCGGTCATCACCAGAACGTCCGGCTCGGGAAATTGGGTTTCGTCGCGATTTAAGCCTGTCGGCGGACGCTCTTCACCGCTCTTTTTCATCAGCCGGAACCGTTGCAGCACCCCGAAACGATGTTGCTCGTCAACAATCACCAGTCCAAGTTTCGCGAACTCGACTCTCTGCTCGATCAGCGCATGGGTGCCGATCACAAGCTGGGCGTTGCCTTGACCGATGTGGCGGCGGACCTGGCGTTTGCGCTCTTCCTCGAGCGATCCGGTGAGCAGCACAACCCGGTAGCCTGCGGGCTCAAGAATATTTCGCGCCGAAAAAAAATGCTGCTGCGCCAGAATTTCGGTCGGCGCCATCAGCGCAACCTGATAGCCGTTTTCCATCGCAATAATTGCCGATTCAAAAGCAACAATAGTCTTGCCCGAGCCAACGTCGCCTTGCAAGAGCCTCCGCATAGGAAAAGGCTCAGCCATAGCGCTGGCAATTTCCTTCAATACGCGTTTCTGCGCCGCTGTCGGATGGAAAGGCAAAATTCTCTTGATCGCTTCGCGCACACGTTCGTCCAATTGGAACGCAATACCAGTCTGCGCCCTTTGTTGGCGGCGTTTCATCTCCAGTCCCAGTTCCAAAAAAAATAACTCCTCAAAAATGAGCCTGACGTGCGCCGGAGTGCGCCACGATTGCAGTTCGTGAAAGCTCTCGCCCGGATCAGGCCAGTGCACTCCCCACAGCGCTTCGCGTGAAGTTATTAGTTTCATCCTCCGCCGAACTGCTTCGGGTATGGGATCGGGAAGCTCAGGCGCGAGATCTTCAAGGGCGGCGTGGATTATTCGGCGAAACCATCGCGGGGTAAGCTTGCCCTGCCCAGCCGATTCGTAAATCGGAACAATGCGCCCAATCTCCAGCGAACTGGCGACTCTGTCTTCGGCTGAAGCGGTTCCGTTCTTTTCTCTCTCCTCGGTCTCTGGATCAGAAATAATCTCAAACTGAGGCTGAATCAGTTGCAATTCACCACTGCGCGCATCATCTTCCACTTTTCCATAGAGAGCGACCAGTTGGTTCGGCTTGAACTTGCCTTCCAAATATCTGGCATTGAACCAAATGCATTTGAGCCGTGCTCTTCCCTGTCCGGCCGTCATTTCAAAGATGGGCATGCGGCGAGTGCGGAACAGTCCCGAAGTTCGGACCTCCGCGATTACGGTCGCCATCTCTCCAGCTTTTAGCTCGGCGATTCCTCGCGGATTTATCCGGTCTTCGTAGCGAAATGGCAGATAGTGGAGCAAGTCATTGACAGTCCGAATGTCTTTAGACGCAAGAACTTCCGCTATTCTTGGGCCAATACCCTTCACGTACTGCACAGAAGTAGCGGGTTCCAACATTTCAGGAATGTTAGCAGGGCAGAGAAGCGCGTGCATGGTCGTGAACGATTTCTAACCGAAGGCGTCGAGGTTGCCTTCAGCGCGGCACTAATCGGAATCTTCAGATCACGGTGCAGGTTACTTTCGGAACATGGGTAACTGCGCGCAACGCGATAAAATCGAGCTGGAAATATGCAAAAAATCGCCATCCTTTACGATGCCAGCCAGGCTGTGTTGTCCACGTTCGACTTGGATGAAGTTTTAAGCCAGATCCTCGCTATTGCCAGTGAATACTTCCACTTGCAGAATGTCGCCATTTTATTGTTCGACAAAGAATCGCAGGAGTTGTTCCTCCGCTCGCAAATCGGTTGGGACAAAGGCACCGACGGGGTGAGGGTCCCGATCGGAGCCGGCATTACAGGCGCCGCAGCCGAACAAAGGCGGCCGGTTTATGTGCCCGATGTAACCAAGGACAGCCGTTATCGAGTGTCAGCGAAGAATTCGAAATCGCAGCTCGCTGTTCCGCTCCTGGTTCGCGAGGAAGTAGTAGGAGTACTCGACTGTCAAAGCGAGAATCTGGACCACTTTGATCTCGAAACGATTGATTTGTTGCTGTTGTT
>JBOGLB010000157.1:0-3646 GCA_050745965.1 Terriglobales bacterium
AGTCAATTCCGTAGTGCGGTTTCTGGAGGAGAAGGATTCGCCAGCCTTGGCGAGTAGTCTAATTGCCAAACAGAATCCGGATCAGGAAATATAGTCCAGAACCGCTGACCTCATCTAAGGCAAAGAATCAGAATTCCTCCAACGAAGAGATTTGCCACCAGCCATAGCAGGCCGGTGACAAAGGAACCGGTGCGGGTCACCAGATAACCCATGATGGCAGGCCCGGCGAAACCGCCCAATCCTCCCACACAATTGATTAATCCAATAGAAGCCGCCGCGGCGGATTCGCTAAGGAATTTTGTTGGAAGAGTCCAAAATGTCGGCTGATACGCATTCAGAAATCCGGCGAAGAGGATGAAGAAGCCAAGCTGCATCCAGAGATTCGACCCTGCTGCGATAACCAAAATCAGGCACGCTCCTGCCCCAATCAACGACATTGAAGTATGCCATCGGCGCTCGCTTGTCCGGTCGGAATGCCAGCCGTTCAGCACCATCGCAATCAGCCCCGCAATGTAGGGCAATACGACGAGCAAAGTTACTTTTACCGTCGAGAGGCCCGAGGCGCGCTTCAAGATTGTCGGGAACCAGATAATAAATCCATAGATTCCCGAGCTGCCCATGAAGTAGATCAAAGTGAGTAAGATGACGTCTCGCTGGCGAAACGCCTGCCAAATCGTATAAATGCGCCGGCTCATCTTTTTCTGCTTTTCGCGTTCTAGCTCGCCGGTAATCCATTCGCATTCTTCTTTGGGAAGCCATGCGGCTTGCCAGGGCCAGTCGGTGAGATAAAAAAGCGTGACCACTCCGAAAATCACGGCGGGAACGCCTTCCAGAATGAATAGCCAGCGCCAACCCTGCAAGCCAAACCAGTGCAGGCGCAGTACCTGGCCGGCGAGAGGAGAGCCGAAAATATTGGAAAGGGGAATTGCCGTCATAAAAACGGCAACCGCTTTTGCCCGGTCTTCTGGCCGGAACCAATGTGTGAGATACACGATAATGCCGGGGAAAAAACCTGCTTCGGCCGCCCCCAGAAGAAAGCGCGCCGCATAGAATTCCCGCGAGGTGTGCACCAATCCAACCAATGCGGTCATGAGTCCCCAGGAAATCATGATGCGGGCAATCCAGCGCCGCGCACTCCAGCGTTCAACAATGAGTGCCCCAGGGATTTCCAGCAAAACGTAGCCGACGAAAAAGATCCCCGCGCCGAAGCCGAAAACGCGATCGCTGAAACCAAGGTCGTGTGACATTTCCAAAGCGGCATAAGCGACATTCACACGATCAAGGAACGCGATGGCATAAAGCAGCCACAGAAAGGGAAGTAGGCGGCGCGCGATATGGCGTCTGGCACTGCGTTCGACTTCGGCTGATGAGGTCATCATTTCGAGCCAGTGGTAGAGACTTGGCTCGCGATAGCCTCGCCGATATCGCTTGTTCGAGCCTTTCCACCGAGATCAGGAGTGTGCATTTTCGCGTCTGCAAGTACCGTTTCCAATGCATTCTCTACAGCGTTCGCTGCGTCCGCTTCGCCGAGATGCCGCAGCATCATGGCTCCGGACCAGATTTGGGCAACCGGATTGGCAATGCCTTTGCCCGCGATGTCGGGCGCGGACCCATGAACCGGTTCAAACATTGATGGGTACAAGCGTCCCGGGTTGAGATTTGCGGACGGAGCCAAACCAATAGAACCCACCACAGCGGCGCCCAAGTCGGACAGAATATCGCCAAAGAGATTCGATCCAACGATTACGTCGAACCATTCGGGGTGGGAAACAAAATGGGCAGTCAGAATGTCAATGTGATATTGGTCGGACCGCACATCCGGAAATTCCTGCGCGATGATTTTGAAACGTTCGTCCCAGAAGGGCATTGTGTGCACAATCCCATTTGATTTTGTCGCCGAAGTGACGTGTCGGTTGCGCTCCCGCGACAACTCGAACGCGTATCGCATAACCCGGTCACAGCCGCGCCTGGTGAATACCGCTTCCTGGATCGCGAGTTCGGCGTCGGTGTTCCGGAAAAGGCGGCCACCTGCTTCCGAATACTCGCCTTCGTTATTTTCACGAACGATGGTGAAATCAATCGCTTTATCTTTAAGATTTTTCAGGGGTGATTCGATACCCTTCAGCAGTCGTATTGGCCGAAGGTTGACATACTGCTGGAATCCGCGACGGATCGGGATCAGCAAGCCCCAAAGCGAAATATGGTCGGGCACGCTTGGATAACCGACCGCGCCCAAATAGATCGCGTCGAATTCACGCAACTGATCCAAGCCATCTTCGGCCATCATCCGGCCGGTCTTGAGGTAAGCTTCGCAACTCCAGTCGAAGTGCCGCCAGGAAAATTTGAAGTCATAACGGCGCCCGGCAGCCTCCAAGACCCGCAGACCTTCCGGGACGACTTCGCTGCCGATGCCGTCCCCTTCGATGACTGCAATTTTGTAGCTCTTCAAGTTAGTGAACTTGATTCGCTGAATAATGTTTGGTCTTCTGGGTTCGGGAATTGAAGACGTCGAAGCTCCCGTTCTTTCGAGCGGTTAGTTCCAAATAATTCCCGGCGTCCGGCGAGTCCGTTTGGTTGGCAATAAATTCCGGGGCAGTATTGTGTTCCGCGCCGCCTTCCTCGGAATAGTGCAATTGCCAAAGATCCTCAAGATGCGGCGATTTCTTGATGATATCTATCACCGAGGGAGTTCCGCCCTTCTTGGCCCCGTTATCCATAATCGCCACGCGAGGATCAATCCCGTAAACCAAGGCGGGACTGCTGCTCTGCGACCATCCATGGTGGGAGACGATAAAGATATCAACCTTACCCAACTTGTTTGTCGGGCACATCAGTTGCATCTCCTTGTCATGGGTAAGATCACCCAGGTCCAGGATTCTAAGCTTGCCAAAGGTGATGAGCGTGCCCAGAGAACGTGCATTTTCGGTTTGGTCCGCAGGATATGTTTCGGCGTCTTTGCAAGCTGGATTTTCCGCGCCCGCGTCGGGTAGCGGATCCTGAATCAACGCGCCGTCAGCGCTTATCACGGTGGTTCGAATACCTTTTACGGGAAGAGAGTCACCGGGCTTGGGAGTAATGTGTTTGTATTTGCCGGTCGCAAACACTTTTTTGTAGGCCTGCCAACCCGCTACGGTCGGTGCGTCCGTAGTCTCCCGATTCTCGCCGTGATCAATAAATGTGCCGACCGGTATTCGCTCGACGAGTTGGGGAACGCCGCCTACGTGATCTTCATGGAAATGTGTAATCAGGACGTAGTCAATCTTCTTGATTCCAGCATTTTTCGCAGCCGCGACAATGCGGTCTGCATCACGGCCATCGTGACCGGGCCATCCTGTGTCAATTAACAGAGATTGTCCGGCAGGCGTAACGAATAACGTGGCTTGGCCGCCCTCAACATCCACGAAGTAAATCCGCAGTCCCTTCGCGTCCGCCAATGATGAGGATGACAGTGTGGAGACGACGAGGGCACAGAATACTGCTCCTGTAGCCATCGAGAGAAGAATTGAGCGAAACTTTTTAAACCGCAAATTAGATCCAGCAAAAGCGGCAATCATGTCAGAGGCTCCTTAGTTATTTTGCTCTCGATGAAACCACAGAAATCATCCTGCGGACGCATCTTTTCGTCAAGTTCAGACTACGTCTGGAT
>JBOGLB010000158.1:0-3422 GCA_050745965.1 Terriglobales bacterium
CGCTGACCCGGGATCACAACAAGTCTCAAACTACCGTTGCAGGGAGCAAGTAATATGGCGACTCATTCGGAGGCGATCACATCGTTCACTTCACAGCCGTCCCGGAATCACGATCTGACCATTTACCTTAAGGAGGCGAAGTACGAATTCTTGAAGTACCTTCGGCTCCCCGTCTATTCCGCCTCGACTGTGCTGTTCCCAGTCATCTTCTATGTTCTGTTTGGGCTGGTGATGGGCGGGCGGGGCAGTATAGGTCACGTGAGCGTAGCGACCTATTCGATCGCGAGCTACGGAACGTTCGGGGTGATGGGCGCTTCGCTTTTTGCAAATGGGGTGGGTGTAGCATCAGAACGCGGGCTGGGATGGATGCAGGTGAAACGCGCCAGTCCCATGCCGCCGTTTGCATACTTCTCGGCGAAGTTTGTCGTCAGCATGATCTTCAGTTCCGCGATTGTGTTATTGCTTCTTGGGTTGGGAATATTGTTTGGTGGAGTTCACCTTACAGTTTTTTCGACGCTGAAACTTTTGGCTACGCTGGTGGTGGGAGCGGTTCCCTTCAGCGCCATGGGGCTGGCCATTGGGTATTTTGCCGGACCGAATTCCGCTCCGGCACTGGTCAACCTGATTTACTTGCCTCTTTCGTTCGCCTCGGGACTTTGGGTTCCGCTGGAAATATTGCCAGGATTTATTCAAAAACTTGCCACTTTTCTGCCGCCGTACCATCTGGCGGAATTGGCGCGGCAGTTTGCAGGAGGCAACACTCACGGACTGAGCTCAACTCATTGGGAATATTTGGCTGGCTTTACATTCCTCTGTCTCGGGATTGCCAGGCTAGGCTTCCAGCGCGACGAGAAGATGTACGGGTAAAGAGTTTTCTGCTTACCGTGGAACTTTGAGTGAGTAATATGCAAACGAACGCTCACAAATTCGCAGGATGGACGCTTTGCGTGATAGCGGTATTTCTGTTGATCAGCCTTGGGAGGGCGGACCTTATGGTGGTGTTGCTTCCTCTTTCTCTGGTTTTCGGGTGGGGGATCTCCGCCGCTGGTCATGGCGGCAATAAAGATAACGAACGTCGCCGGAAAGGCATAGCCTAGAATTGAACCGATGAGAATTTTGCGAAAACATCACGAGCCTGGATGGGTCACATATATCTGGCTCGTCTATTTGATCTTCTTCTTTGAGCCTTTGATCGCCGATCACGCCGGCAGGGCGCTGTGGGTCGCAGCCATCGCAGGAGCTGCCGTATTTCTGGTCCTTTACTTTAGCTCTTTCCACCTAAACCGGCCGTGGAACTTGCTGTGCGTATGCGGGTTCCTGGTGTTGGGCGTCTCGTTCGCCCCATTTGATGGCGGAGCTGCCTGCTTCTTCATCTATACCGCGGCATTTATCCCGTTCGTGGTTGACACGGAATGGACGGCGGTCAAATTTCTAGCGGCAATCGTGGCGATAGCCGGGCTGGAAACGTGGATTCTACATTTGTCATGGGCGTTTTTATTCTGGTCCGGTTTCTTTTCCATTTTAATCGGGGTGGCGAATATCTTTTTCGCGCAAAGAAACCGGGCTAATTGTAAGCTGCAAATGGCGCATGAGGAAATTGAGCACCTTGCAAAAGTGGCTGAACGAGAAAGAATTGCCCGCGATCTGCATGATGTGCTTGGGCACACATTGTCAGTAATCATTCTGAAATCGGAACTCGCGGGAAAACTTATTGACATTGATCCCACGCGGGCGAAGGCTGAAATTGCGGAGGTGGAACAGACATCGCGCACTGCGTTAGCCGAAGTTCGCAGCACAATCCGGGGCTACCGTGCTCACAGCCTGGAAGCGGAGATCAAGCAGGCCAAGGCAACGCTCGAAACCGCCGGGGTTGCGTTGAAGTCCGAAGAAGCGCAAATCGCACTCACCCCAGTTCAGGAGAGTGTGGTGGCGCTTGTGGTACGGGAGGCGGTCACGAATGTGGTGCGGCATGCCCAAGCCCGAAATTGCGCGCTACGGCTGGCCCCGCAAAATGGGAATTGCATTCTGGAGATTCATGACGACGGGCGCGGCGGAATGCAGGTCGAAGGCAACGGATTGCGCGGTATGCGGGAGCGGATTGAAGCGCTGGGCGGGACTTTCGTCCGCGAAAGCCGGGCCGGCACCAGGCTCATGATCCAATTTCCTTTGACGGCGAAAGCGAGCGGCGCCCATTGAATCCCACGGCGATCAGTTCTTCCACGAAGGCGGGGCGCAAGCAGATACGGGTAATCATTGCCGAAGATCAAGGGATGGTTCTGGGAGCGCTGGCGGCATTGCTCGAGATTGAAGGCGACATCGCGGTTGTGGCCAGGGCCAAAAACGGCAAAGAGGCTTTACGCGCCGTACTGGCTCACAAACCCGATGTATTTATCACCGACATCGAGATGCCGGAGATGACTGGCTTGGACGTTGCAGCCGAATTGAAGCGCCTCCACAAAGATACGCGGGTTATCATTCTGACCACATTTGCGCGCGCCGGTTATTTGCGCCGGGCGCTGGATGCCGGAGCGTCCGGATATTTGCTCAAAGATATGCGCGCGGAGGAACTTGCAGAGGCCGTCCGGCGTGTCCAGCAGGGTTTGCGGGTAATTGATCCGGAACTGGCTACTGAAGCGTGGGGTGAACCGGACCCCCTGACCGACCGGGAGCGCCAGGTACTACGCTTGGCGGGCGATGGAGTCACCACGCTCGACATTGCCAACGATCTGGAGCTATCCGAAGGGACCGTGCGCAACTATTTATCCGAAGCAATCAGTAAGCTCGGCGCAGCAAACCGGATAGAAGCCGCCCGCATCGCCCGAACCAAAGGCTGGCTGTAGGTCGAATCGGGTCTAACGGGCTGAGGAAGCACATCGGATTGTGCGAATGCAGAGACTCTTCTCGACGACCGGCGTGGTTCTCATTCTAGTGCTGTCGTCCTTCGCTAAAGCTCGCAACCAGTATCGGCGCCCGCCGATGTCGTCCTTAAGCTCGGGACAGAAGGTGACAGACAGCAGTTTCACCTTGGAGAACTCATACCAGTTAAGTTCTCCTACAGTGCGAAAGTCCCCGACACATATATTTGGGTTAGCCAAAGCAGGAAGCTCGCCGGGGTGCGCGATCCCTCCAAATCTCGTGTCCGCCCCACCGTGCTTAGCCCACGCAATCAGACAGCTCTTATAATCGGTGGCTATGCTCAAACCTTCATTTTCGTTACTGCTCGCGGCTATAATCGGCGCGGCCGGCATTTCCCAAGGGAACGCGGCAAATGCCTCCCAGATTCGGGTTCGCTATAAGGAAGGCGTAGAGCGCGGTTTCCTTGTCCTGCGCACGCTTGACGGTGGGCTGATCGCTGATGGAGATTCGATACAGTTCGCGCATGGGGACCGCGTAACACACCATGTGATTTTTCACTTCAAGGA
>JBOGLB010000159.1:0-2543 GCA_050745965.1 Terriglobales bacterium
CTTCAGCCCGCTACCATCGCCTACTCCACCGACGGCGGTCAGACATTCACGACCGCAGACCTTCCAAATATCGGGAATTGGCGCGTTGGCGGCGACGTGTCGGTGGCATTCGGCAACAAGGGCGCGGTTTATCTCGGAACTTTGCACTTCGACAAGCTCGGGAGCACGTCCTATTGGGCGCATGGCGCTGGAAGAAACGGAATTTTCGTGCGCCGATCCCTGGATGGCGGCAAGACTTGGGAGAAAATTGCCACGCCGGTGAAGGAATTCCAGGGCGACGAGCCGAACATCCAGTGGGAGGACATGCCGCGCGTTTTCGCTGATACTCAGCCCCACAGTCCTTACGCCGGCAATGTTTATGTCGGCTGGATCGAGTGGCAACTCGATAAATCAATCATACTTTTTGCGCGCTCGACCGACCGAGGAAAGACATTTTCGCCGCCGATACGCATTAGCACACACGCCGGTCTGCCTCGCGACGATAACGGCGGCTTGGTAGGACTTGTAGGTGTCGTTGGCGCAGACGGAACAATTTATGCCACCTGGAATGATGGCAGCACAATCACTTTTACACAATCTCATGACGGCGGAAAAACGTTTGCGCCTTCTAGAGTGGCGATCGACGTTGCGCCACCTTATTTCGGCGGCGCGGGCGGTATCCCCGGTGTATCGCGGGCCATGGGTTTTCCGCAGATTGGCGTAGACGCACGCCAAGGCAAATCCGGCGGGACCCTATACTTGGCGTGGAGCGACTATCGCAACGGTGACGTGGACGTATTTTGTGTATCCTCCAGGAACCATGGTCGCACGTGGTCCACGCCGACACGCGTGAATGGCGACCCCATTCATAATGGCAGCGACCAGTTTTTTCAATGGATGGCGGTTGATCCGTTGACAGGCGACGTGTACGTGCAGTTTTATGATCGCCGAGATGACCCCGCTAATAGAAAGACGAGCTTCATGCTCGCTCGTTCCACCGATCATGGACGGACATTCGTGAATTATGCGTGGTCGGATACACCTTTCGAGAGCCACCAGCCTGCATTCCTGGGGGATTACACCTGGTTAGCGGCATACAACGGCAAGGTATACGGCGCCTGGACCGAAGTCCCGCCCGTTTCCGAAACAGCGCAGCAATCCGAAGGCCGCTCTCGTCCACACACCGAAGTACGCGTGGGCTTTGGAGATTTCTCGGGCACAAGGTGATCAGACTATTCCGGCCTGCAAAGGTCCTTTAACAGTTTCGTCTGCCGTGCATTTAACGCCTCATAAACCAACCCGTCCGGCCCTCCAGTCTGTTACTGCTTTCTTTGAACGAGTTCGATCCAATTTTTTCCGGGAGTCAGCGGAATGACATAAGCATCGCGCTCCAAGCTGAAAGACTCGGTAGGATGATAAGTTCCGACCCCTGCGATTTTGGCTGGTTGCGCTACTCTCAGTCGAGCCGTCGGCGTAAATTGTGTCGCCGCGGAAAAACCGACACGAACGATCCCAGTTTTTGGATTGATTTCGACATTCTCAAAAGTGCCGGAATCGAGCGTCAACCACAATCCAAGCGGCGATATGTATACTCGCGACCTGAAAGAATCCAATGGCGCCGCTTTGATGGTGCCGCGCTCGTTCTTAATATTCCCGCCGAATACCAGCCACCCGAGTTGAGGATCGTTTACGACATAGGTTGCCGTATTCCACGCATGTCCGAAAAAGTTCGGGCCGTAATCGCCAGACAGCGGATCGAGTTTAAGCATGTCAGGAAAGGCATGGAACGCGGCCGATGCAAAGCCATCCTGGTCAATGTCGGTCAGAGCCCCCATCGTTCCGCCGTATCCTACCCGCAATAAATAAAAATCATCGGGGTGTTCACGATATTCCGCCAACAACGGGATCGCATTGAGTCCAGAACCGTAGTGATGCAGTTGCCTCTCCAGCCGCCGGTCTTTCGCGGCGAAGATGAAATCCCAGTAGCGGCGTGCGCTTCCGTTGTATCCCCAATGCGGAATTGCCGGATCGTAGCCGAGGATAGCATTCAGCGTGACGTCAGCCTTGTCCTGATATCCGAAATATTTTGTCCACGCGTAAACTTCTTCCTGGCCGGTTGAATCCCACGGCATCTCACTGCCGAATGGATAGGCTTCTTTGCGCCAGCGGTCGGCGCGGGCTCTCATTTTCTCTTCCAGATCTTTGGCCTGGTCGTTCATTCCCTCGCGCTTCAGGTCCGTCAATATCTGAAGAAATATGTCGCCTTCCATCTGGCCAAAGACTGATAGATCAGGCGCGTATTTCGTCATCGCTACCGAGGTCTCGTAAGCGTGGTTGAGGTACCAATCCCAAGGATGGTTCGTAACGAGACCGTGATTGTTGCGGGCGAGGTGGTAGAGGACCCTATACGCCGCAGCCACATGAGGGTAATCGTAAGACCGGTCAACTTGTTCGGACGCCTTCTTGTTCCAGCTTGTCCATGAGCCCCAGTTCAAGTCGCTTCGATAGTAGCCGGGGGGCATTTCATCGGGCTGATAATAGAAGAGGCTTTTTCGCACACCGTA
>JBOGLB010000160.1:0-3187 GCA_050745965.1 Terriglobales bacterium
GGACACGATCAGCGGCCAGGTACGGCCCCCACATGAGGGGGAAAAGTATTTTGCGCTGGTAAAGATTGAAGCCGTCAACTTTGAGTCTCCGGATGAAGCTCGAAATAAAATTCTGTTTGACAACCTCACTCCGCTGTATCCGCAAGAGCGCCTGAAGCTGGAGACGCTCCGCGAGAACGTCAGCGCTCGCGTCATGGATTTGCTGACACCCATCGGTAAAGGCCAGAGGGGATTGATTGTCTCGCCTCCCCGCGCGGGAAAAACCATGCTGCTGCAAAATGTAGCCAATTCGATCACAACCAACCATCCCGAAGTTGTGTTGATCGTTCTGCTGATAGATGAGCGCCCCGAAGAAGTTACGGACATGCAGCGTTCCGTAAAGGGCGAGGTAATCTCTTCGACGTTTGACGAACCGGCTGCCCGGCACGTGCAGGTCGCCGAAATGGTGATTGAGAAAGCGAAACGATTAGTCGAACACAAGCGCGATGTTGTGATCCTCTTGGACTCAATTACGCGACTGGCCCGCGCCTACAACACAATTGTTCCTCCTTCCGGTAAGGTGCTCTCAGGCGGTGTGGATTCGAATGCACTTCAACGTCCGAAGCGGTTCTTTGGATCGGCTCGCAATATCGAAGAAGGTGGGTCGTTGACCATCATCGCCACAGCCTTGATTGACACCGGGTCACGCATGGATGACGTGATCTTTGAAGAATTCAAGGGCACCGGCAACATGGAAATTATTCTTGACCGCAAGCTTGTGGACAAGCGGACATTCCCGGCCATTGACATTCAGCGTTCCGGCACGCGTAAAGAAGAGCTGCTGATTCCAAAAGAAGACTTGACCCGAATTTGGGTACTGCGAAAAGTCCTTAATCCGCTATCTCCGGTCGAAGCCATGGAACTGCTGATTGACAAGCTGAATAAGACGAAATCCAACGGAGAGTTCCTCTCAAACATGAGCTCGCTGTAGCTCATCCGGTCAGCGGGTCTGGTCTTCTGAAACGGCTGGTTCTCACCTTCAATTTCAGGTCAATTGCTACCCCTAGATTCCGTACGGTCCGCGCAGAGGCTTTCCCTGCCCGCTGAGCCATCCAGTTACTCGTCGAAAACGCTCGAGGTAATGGTTACCTTAGATTACTTTCGTCCATTGACCCTTCAACCATAGCTGCTAGAGTTTGGGAAGCGAATATCGGCGGTCTTTCGTGAGGCAAGGAAGCAATGATCTCCCAATTCCAAACCGAGCTCTGGATCGCCCAGCCCATCCTTGAAATCGCCGTCGTAGCCACCATGATGGCGCGAAAGCGACATCGGACATTTCCAGTTTTCTTCACTTACATCGCGGCTCAGGTTGCCATGTTTTGTGTTTTGTTTACAGTTCAGAAAATGGGCAGTGGCACCGCATACTTTTATTGCTATTGGACTTGTGCTCTCATCAGCCTGGCGCTGGGTTTCAAAGTCATCTATGAGATTTTTCAGGACGTATTTCGGCCCTACGATGCGCTCAAAGATCTGGGCTCCGTTTTGTTCAAATGGTCGGGGCTCGTCATGTTGTTAGCCGCAGTGGTAATCGCGGCAGCCAGTCCCACATCCGGGCAGGAATCAGTGCTCGAAGCGGCAATGATTACGCAGCGCGGGGTGCGAGTGATCCAATGCGGGCTGATTGTGTTCCTCCTGGTGTTCTCTAAACATTTGGGCGTGTCATGGAAGCAGAATAGTTTTGGAATTGCGTTGGGGTTTGGCTTTTATGCCGCGGTGGAACTCGGCACATTCGCTCTTTTCAGTTCCGGCCGCGAAAGCCCACACACGGTAGCATTGCTAACCAGCGCTGCCTACTGCCTCTCGATTGGCACTTGGCTTGGGTACGCCCTACTCAAAGCCGTACCCCGCGAACTATCCACTAACCTTCTCACCTCTCAGAGGTGGAATCAGAGCCTGGCCGATCTACAAAATCCCGGCACGGGGGACTCGCTGATCCCAATGTTTGAAGGGATGGTGGATAGAGCGTTTTCGAGAACACCGGGACAAACTCTGATGTCGAGCTACGCGGTGGAGAGGCCAATGCTGAATTCTCCGTTAAAGGCCGGTTCGTCACCTTCAGGCATTCAGCCCTTTGTATCCGCCGCCATTTCGATGAAGTTCTAATTGGTCGTTGTTTGTTCCCCCCAGCGAAGAACTGCCGCACGATAATCCGACTTAGATGCCTCACCATCTACTTAAGTAGATTGACAAATCCGCGAGAGTAGCGACTCTGTCCCGGACTTTTTATTAACCGGCTCGTTAACCCATTCTTTGCCTAAACTCCACTAGTAACCGTTAAACCATTGGTTTCAATGCCGCTTCGGCGTAATCCATGCCCCAGGTGAATCGCTTGACGTGGGCTGTATAATTCCTGCCCATGAGGGTTCCCGCTCCCAGGGAATCCGCTTAGGAGAACACTAGATGAAAAGTGTAATTAGGATGTTAATCCTTGTGGCAGGTTTAGCTTGCGCGTTCGAGGCGGTGGCTGCCCCGGTCGTTCCGGCCCCAGACGGTGCGCCGCCGGCAATTTGCGGTTCCCACAGCTTTTGCCCCGAGTAGACCAGGGAAACGCACGCGAAACTTCTAAGCCGCCCTAAACGGCTGATGGCCAGCAAGGCCCATTGACAATTGCTGGCCTTTTTTGTTTTTAGGGATTATTCACTGCAGCCAAGTTTGCAAACTTGGGCCAGTTCACGGGGATCACTAATGGGCGGACGGCACTTTAAGTTGGAGCAGACGAGCGCGACGCTGCTTCCATCCCTAAGCGCTGAGAATTGTGAAATGGTTTCCGACAGCGCGGGAGGAAGATTGAGCGGCACGGCTTTGGTTACTCCCAGCTTGATGACTGCTTTGCCGAAGTGAAAGGGCTGAACCGCTGTCCGGCGAAGTTCCTTCGCCTTCGCGTCGTCGCCGAAAACGACGATCTGAATATGCGGCTCCAAAAAATAGACTCCGGCAATGGCATAGGTTGCCGCAAATATTCCGTATCGCCCGGCAACCCCTCCAAACAGTTCCATGGTTTGTTCCGCATATTGCCGATGCCCGCGATCATTGGTGTAGTTATAAAGCCGAAATAATGCGATGGCGGCAACGGGGTTTCCGGCGGGAGTCGGCGAATCCTGAAACGGCTTTCTAGGTGTTGCGAGAACGCCAAGCGGCGTTTCTGAAT
>JBOGLB010000161.1:0-4145 GCA_050745965.1 Terriglobales bacterium
CATCCTCGCCTGTCCTTTTGCGCCGCTGCAACACTGGTGAACTCGGCGTCGTGCTCAGCCGCTATAACGCCATTGGGGGATACGACTGGCTTGCCGTTCCGTTGATTCCATATTTATACGCAGTCGAAAATCCTGGAGACGTCCCGCTGTTTGCTAACGAAAAGCTGGTCGCGTTTCTTAGAAATCAATATCGCCGCGAGTTTCTCGAGACCATCGCCCCAGATTCTGACAACGGAGAGCCGCCAACTGGAAACTGGGTGCAGCTTGTCGGCGCTGCCTATGATCGCACTATTTACAGTTATGAGATTGAAACCACCGAGGCACAAGACGACGCCCTAATCCTCGCCTTGAACGCACGTCCGAACAGTTCCCACTTTCATCTCTTATCCCGCAATTGCGCGGACTTCGCCCGAAGCATCATCAATTTTTATTATCCTCACACTTTGCATCGAAGTTTTATTGCCGATTTGGGCATTACTACTCCCAAAGAACTTGCGCGAACTCTGGTCCGGTTCAGCAAGCATCATCCTGATCTCGAATCCTCGCGTTTTGTCATTCCCCAGGTGCCCGGAAATGTTCCGCGCAGTACTCCGGTTTACGGGGTCCTTGAATCGTTCCTCAAGTCCAAGAAGTATCTTGTGCCCCTAGCCGCTTTCCATCCGATTATTACGGGAGGCATCGCACTTGCATACTTGAGCACTGGACGCTTCGATCCCGCAAAGCAAGCGTTGGTGCTCGATTCATTCGACAGGCTCAGGCCCGCCATGGCCCAAACTCAGCGTCGAACATATGAAGACCAGTTGAACTCACTGATGACGCGCTTGAGCGTTAATTCAGGCGTCCCCGGCGAAGATGCTGCCAACGAACGTTTGAAGGACAAGCATTGGAAACGCATGGAGGCCGCTGCCGAGCCCAGAATGGATTCCTCCGGACGACCGGTGCTGGAAATGCAATTCGGGACACGTTTGGTTGACGTTGGATTGTCGCGCAGTAACATCCTGACATCCGAGGCACCCCCCGCGCTGGCGCAGCAGATTCTCGCCGTCCGCCTGCGTGACGAGTTGCGCCGCAGCACAGCGCCTAAAACCGCTGAAACCGATATCGTGAATGACTGGCATCTCCTGCGGGAATTAGTTCCCGACCGCAACACCAATTGAGTGGCATCGCCCGTGTAGGGACCACCGTGTGGCAGGGCGTGTGGGGCGCACACTCTTGTCCGCCTTCTTTGACGTAGATTGTCTTTGGCAGTGGTTCTCTAAAGTTCATACTCGCCAGAACAAACGGTTATCGGTCGCCTGCCGAGCTTTCCGCCCTACCATTTACAATTCCGAAGTGGATATCGTCCGCATCGGTGAGTTGCTTCTCCCGTTCGCGCCCAGCCTGTCTGATAAACAATTGTCCAGCATCTCGATCTACTTGGATCTTTTGCAGCGATGGAACGCGCGCATGAACCTCACCGCCATCCGCGATCCCGAGACAATCGTGACACGGCACTTTGGAGAATCGCTCTTCGCCGCTCGACATCTGTTGACGGCGACCGCCAACTCGAGCGTGATTGACGTTGGTTCGGGAGCCGGATTTCCAGGACTGCCGATGAAGTTGTGGGCGCAAAATATTCAACTCACCCTCATTGAGTCAAGCCAAAAGAAGGCTACTTTTTTGCGCGAAGTCGTCCGCGCCCTCGACCTCACCGACATCGAAGTCTTCGCCGGACGCGCTGAGAGTTTCCGAGGTACGAGCGACGTGGTTACGCTGCGAGCTGTGGAACGGTTCAAGACTGCTCTCCCAATCGCGGCAAAGCTCTTGCGGAGCGAAGGCAAGATCGCTGCGCTGATTAGCGTGTCTCAATGTGAGATTATTGGAAAGTCTTCGCTTATTCAGTGGCGGACTCCGATTCCGGTTCCGCGATCAAACCAGCGGATATTAGCCATCGGATTGGCGCATTTGCAACACCAAGACTCGACTTTGTAAACGGTGGAACAGAACAATGAATAGCGATATATTTATCGCGCAAATGCCGCAATTTATAGCGGAAAGTGGGAAGCATGCTGCATTCAGAAAAATGTTCCACGTGGAACATTTTAAAATCGTCGCAACTCCAAGAGATTTCGCCTGCCATATCTATTGTTTGCACCTATAAGCGGCTTTTCATATGTTCCCACATTTCGCTTATTGTGCTCTTAACTCTCGATTGTTCCAAAAATCCATGGGACGCGTTATCGCTGTCGCCAACCAAAAGGGTGGAGTTGGCAAAACCACCACCGCCATCAATCTCGCGTCATCTTTTGCCGCCGCCGATGTAAAGACCTTGCTGATTGATTGCGACCCGCAGGCGAACGCCACCAGCGGACTCGGATTCGCTAAAGATCCCGACCGGTTGAGCACGTATCACCTCTTGATGGCAGAGGCGACCGCCGAAGAAACCGTTCAAAGAACCCAACTCAAGCAATTATTTTTGCTTCCGGGCCACAAAAATCTTATCGGCGCCAACCTCGAACTGGTCGAGGCGGAGGGCCGCGAGTTTCGTCTCCGAAACGCCATCCAGCCTTTGCGAGAACAATTCGAGTTTATTGTGCTGGATTGCCCTCCCGCGCTTGATCTGTTAACTCTAAACGCGCTTGCGGCTTCCGATTCTGTGCTCATTCCAATGCAGGCAGAATATTTCGCGCTCGAGGGCGTTTCCGAGTTGCTGGATACGGTCGAACGCATTCGCGAAAGCCTAAATCCGAACCTAGCCATCGAAGGCGTGGTTCTCACCATGTTCGATGATCGCACCAATCTTGCTCAGCAGGTCACGGAAGAGCTCAAGAAATATTTCGGCGACAAACTCTGCAAGACGACGATTCCCCGAAATGTTCGTCTCGCGGAAGCGCCAAGCCATGGAAAGCCGGTGCTTCTTTACGACGTAAAATCACGCGGCGCAGAAAGCTATATTGAACTCGCGACTGAGATCCTCGCACATTACCTTCCGGCGCAAGCAGCCGAGGAGGAAAAGCAGGTCGTGAATGCGCCACGCTGGAAGCGTTGGAGGGAGAGAAATAAATTGATAACGATCAATATTTCAGATTTATAGAGTCCTGCGCAAAAGCAAAATTGGAAAATGTTCCACGTGGAACATTTCGGAGATGAAATGACAATAGCAGAGAAAATTATGGCAAGCGGAAGGGCTACCGAGAAGCCTTCTGATCAGGCGACGATAGACAGAGGCTCGGACAAACGAAAAGCTTTAGGACGCGGATTAGATTCTCTGCTACCAGGACGGCCGCGCGTGGTGTCGCCAGCTGCTCCAGCCGTCATTTCAGGAAGCAAAGAACCAGCTTTGGTCGACCACGAAGCCGTTATCACGGAGGCTCGCGCGGCGCGCACACTTTCCGGCGACGAAGTCGAGCAGATTGCCCTCGATAAAATTGACGTAAATCCTTATCAGACGCGGCAACAGTTCGACGAAACCGCCCTTGCAGAACTTGCGGAATCAATTCAGGTGAACGGATTGCTTCAGCCAATCGTGGTTCGCCCCGCGGCGAACGGGCACTACGTCCTGGTGCTCGGCGAGCGGAGATGCCGCGCATCGAGAATGGCTGGTAAAACGGCCATACCTGCGATCGTGCGGAAGGTTTCTGACCAGCATGCGGCGGAAATGACAGTAGTCGAGAATTTAATGCGTCAGGATCTCAATTGTCTTGAACAGGCAAATGCGTTTTCCCGCTTGAGCCGTGAATTTGGATTGACGCAAGAGCAAATCGGCCAGCGAACCGGGAGCTCGCGTGAATCAGTCGCAAACTATTTGCGCGTCCTGCGGCTTCCACAGAGTGTGCAACAACATATCGCCGACGGCAAATTGGGATTCAGCGAAGCCCGAGTCCTACTCCAGCTTTCGGATCCAAAACAAATCGAGCAGATAGCCAACAACGCAGCGACCTCCCAGTTTTCGGTGACGGTCCTTCAGCAATTGGTCAACGACACGATTCTGGCGAACGAAGGTCAATACCGCGAGCCTTCACCTCTTCGACCGATTGACGCAAATGTTCGCGCAGCCCAGGACGAATTGCAAAAAATATTAGGCGTTCGGGTGAAGATCAGTGACAAAAAAGGGCATGGCAAGATCGTAATCGAATATTCGAATTTGGATGACTTCGACCGCGTGA
>JBOGLB010000162.1:0-6563 GCA_050745965.1 Terriglobales bacterium
CGTACCTCGCTAGGAGGGACAGATTTACAGTCTGTTGGCTTTAACCACTCACCCACCTGTGCAGAAATCCCGGCTGTTTCGGCAATCCGGCAACGCGCCAGGCACCGCATGCAGTTTTAACAATCGCCATTCGCTTTTCAAAATTGAGGTACAGAAGAGCGCGCAAAAATCAATCACGCAATCACCACATTCGGAAAGCTTGCTATGGACTGCCGTTGGACGAACCGTTCTTCCGCGCCGCGCTGAATGCCTATCTTATACTGGAGCTGGCGAAGGGAATTGAACCCCTGACCCTCTGATTACAAATCAGATGCTCTACCAGCTGAGCTACGCCAGCAGTTGGGAGCTTTCGAACACAAGCGTCCCTGAATCCCTGCAATGTTCCGGGATAAGTGTAAAAGATACCATAAGAGGATTAGGGGTGCAAATGGATTGGTTAATAGACCGCATGCCGGTTTCGATGGTAGATGCCTTAGCAACCAGTCAGCCCCTTTGCGAGGCCCTGTGACGTCCATCACAGCCAAGCTGTTCGAAGTTGTTTATCCTTAAAAACTTTAAAGCACAGATACGTCGCTCGCCACGGCCATGGCCACCGCAATAATTTGGGAGCGCGCCCCTGATATAATGAAAAATTCTGCTCATGAGCCCCAAGCGATCTGTTCCCAAGAGAATAATCCGTTCCACTACAGTTCTATGTGTTCGCCGGAACGGCGTCGTAGTCATGGCGGGAGACGGCCAGGTTACGCTTGGCGAGAGCGTGATCAAGCATTCCGCCAAGAAAATCCGCCGCCTTTATCAGGACAAAATCCTCGCCGGATTCGCCGGATCTACCGCCGACGCCTTTACGCTATTCAGCCGCTTTGAGGCCAAACTCGAGCAGTATCACGGCAATGTCGGACGCGGCGCCGTCGAATTAGCCAAAGACTGGCGCACGGACAAATTTCTGCGCCATCTCGAAGCCTTGCTTCTCGTTTCGGACAAAGAACAGACATTCCTTCTCAGCGGTCAGGGCGATGTCATTGAGCCTGACAGCGGCATTGCCGCAATTGGCAGCGGCGGTCCTTACGCCCAGGCAGCGGCACAAGCCTTATTAGAACATACCGAGTTGGGCGCCCGCCAGATTGCCGAAGAAGCAATGAAGATTGCGAGCAAGATGTGCATCTATACTAATGAGAAGGTAACGATCGAAGAATTGTAGGAAACCGTCGTTGGTCGTTGGTCGTTAGAGTAAACACCAATCCCCAAGTCGGTCTTGCCACGGACCAGCGACGAACGACCAACGACCGCATTTATGGCTATTTATCTCCCCGGAACCGTCGAAGAAGAACAAATCGCTCTGGACGAACTCACGCCTCGTGAGATCGTCGCCGAACTGGACAAGCATGTCGTCGGGCAGGCCGCGGCGAAGCGTGCCGTAGCTATTGCTCTGCGCAACCGCATGCGCCGCCAGAAGCTTGCGCCGGAATTGGCAGAAGAGGTCATCCCGAAGAACATCATCATGATCGGACCCACAGGCGTAGGCAAGACTGAAATTGCCCGCCGTCTGGCCAAGCTGGCCAATTCGCCTTTTTTAAAAGTCGAAGCCTCGAAATTTACCGAAGTCGGATACGTGGGCCGCGACGTCGAATCCATGATTCGCGATCTGATCGAGATCGCGATCGAAATGGTCCGCGAAGAGAAACTGGAGGACGTTTCTGATAAAGCCGAACTGAATGCGGAAGAACGGCTTCTCGATATCCTCTTACCACCGGTTTCTACGCCCCGGCCCCCGGACCCGTCGAATGGCGGCCCCGTCATAGATGGCAACACCGGCCTGACCGAGTCCCACAGCCGCACACGCGAGAAATTACGCCAGCAGCTTCGCGAAGGCAAGCTCGACGAACGCACCGTCGAAATCGAAGTCCGTGAGCGGAATTTCCCATCCTTCGAAATTATTTCGAATCAGGGCGTCGAAGAGATGGACGTCAATATCAAAGACATGCTGCCAAATCTCTTCGGCCAGCGCACTAAAAAGCGGAAGATGAAGGTAAATGAGGCCTTCGAGTACCTCATTCAGGAAGAAGAGCAGCGTCTCATAGACATGGATCAGGTTACGCGAACCGCTATTGATCGCGTGCAAGATTCAGGAATTATCTTTCTTGATGAAATTGACAAAATTGCGGGACGCGAGAGCGGCCACGGACCCGATGTTTCACGTGAGGGCGTACAGCGCGACATTCTTCCCATCGTTGAGGGTACAACTGTAAACACACGCTACGGAATGGTGCGCACCGATCATATTTTGTTTGTCGCCGCAGGTGCGTTTCACGTCTCGAAGCCCAGTGACCTGATACCAGAACTCCAGGGACGTTTCCCCATTCGGGTGGAACTGCAATCGCTCACTATGGACGACTTCATCCGCATACTTACGGAACCGAAGTCTTCTCTAGTCAAGCAGTACACTGCCTTGCTTGATACTGAAGGCGTTCAATTGGAATTTTCGGCGGATGCTCTGGAAGAGATTGCCCGTTTTGCATTTCGCGTGAACGAAGGCACGGAAAATATTGGGGCGCGCCGTCTGCATACCATCATGGAGCGGGTGCTCGACGAAATCAGTTTCGAAGCCCCTGAAAAAAAGGGCGAGCACATCAAGATTGATTCCGACTATGTCCGAAAGACGCTGGCCGACATCGTGAAAGACCAGGATTTGTCCCGCTACATTCTATAGTATGCGCGCCTGGTTTGAAGGGGCACGCCTTCAGGCGTGCCGTAAACTCTTTAGGATTTCGACGGCGCAGCTGAAGCCGCGCCCCTTCAAATAAATTGGCAACCCTCTACACCATCGGCCATTCTACTCGTTCCTTCGGCGAATTTTTCGAGACGCTTCAGGCTCATTCCATCCAAACACTGGTGGATATTCGCTCCATCCCGATGTCCCGGCGACTCCCGCATTTCAACCGCGACTCCCTCGAACAAACTTTGCCGCAGAACGGAATCCGGTATATCTGGATGAAAGAACTGGGAGGCCGCCGCAGGAAGACTCTGGAAGATTCGCCCAATGTGGCATTGCGAAGCCCAAGCTTTCGCAATTACGCGGATCACATGCTGAGCGGAGAATTTCAGAATGCAATCGCGCGATTAATCCAACTGGCCGAGCAATCCAAGGCCGCTTACATGTGTGCCGAGCGAGTTTATTTCCGCTGCCATCGCATGTTGGTTTCAGACTGGCTCGTGGCGCATGGGCACGAAGTGTTACACATAGATGGCGCAGGCCCAGTTCGCGCTCACAAGCTGATGCCCGAAGCCTGCTTAATTGATGACCAAGTGATTTATCGCGGCGACCAGCTGCTCTAATAACTTGAGGAAGCACTGCGGGCCGTTCTAGATCACTTAACGCCCTTATCTGGATTCCAAGAGCCCTGCTCTTTGCGGACATAAATAATCTGCCCGATGTGATAGGCGTTGTGCGTGCTTATGTGCGAAATGGTCGAGTACCAGTCCTTTAATTTGTTTTCGTCCGCAGCTTCGATGGCTTTTTCCCAATCGGTCAAGACGCTGTCGAGTTGCTGCACCGCCGCGTTCCATTGCTTGCTGTCAAAGCTATTAAAGGTTTCGTCGTTGTTGCCGCTGTATTTCTCTTGCGGCTCGCCTTTGAATTTTTCCAACGCCCGGCGGTCCCAATAAATTAGATGGTTCGTCAACTGTCCGATGGAATGGTTGCCTTTGCCATCAGTCCAAGCCGCTTGTTCTGCGGTAAGTCCCTCTACAGCAATGTTTGCGGGAACAAACCACTCTTCGCTGTTGTGAGTGGACTTCAATTGTTCCAGCAAGATGCTCTTGAGGGTGGGCGCCGGCTTTTTGTCTTGTGCGAACATTTCTTGTGCGAACATTGGCAATGACAAGGCCAGAGCAATGCACAATATTGAGAGCTTCATGATGTGACGTCCTTTCTTTGTTGCGATTCAAGTTCAGATTGTGTGGCAGTATAATCCAGGACTCTTCAACTGAATAGCGGAAGCTTCCGTCAAAGCAAAATCAATCCTCTGTTAAACTGTCGCATTCCCTTCGCAACACTATGCCCGTAACAACCGACAGAACGGTTGAAGCTCTAACTGGCGCGCTCAATGATGTGCCCGAAAAGGCGTTGCTCGCGGGGGTAGCACTCAGCACTTTCGCCGCTCTCTTGCTGGAACTGACGCTGACCCGGCTTTTTTCGGTCATCCTCTTCTATCACTTCGCGTTCCTGGCAATCTCCATTGCGTTGTTGGGGCTGGGGGCCGGCGGCGTTTTCGCTCACATTCGCAAGAGTTCTTTGTCCCGCTTTCCGCTGCGGAAGTTGGCGGCCGCGCTTTGCATTGTAAATGCGATTGCAGTTCCTCTTGCGCTTGAAATTGTTTTGCACATTCCAGTATCGGTGCAGCTGACACGCCAAAACTTTCTGCGGCTGACCGCGGTCTACATCTATTCCGCCATACCTTTTTTCGTAACCGGCATCGAATTGTCGGTCATCTTTGGACGCCGGTCAGAGCACATTTCGCGCCTATACAGCGCCGATCTCGCCGGGGGCGCCCTGGCATGCCTGAGCGTCGTTCCGTTATTGAACTGGGTTGGAGGGCCGAATGCAATTCTTTTTTCCGCGGCGAGTGCGGCAGTGGCTGCCATTGTTCTGGCGCCCGGTGCACGATTTCGAAGATGGCCCGCTGGACTAAGTGCGGCATTAGTCCTTCTCATTGCGCTGAACCACTCTGGCAGTCTGATTGATATTGTCTACGCGAAGGGAGCATTTCGAGATAAATCTAAAGTCGAGTTCGCGCGTTGGAACGCTATTTCCCGGGTGGAAGTAGATCGCATTGGCGATGCCAAGGCAATTGTGATTGACGCGGATGCCAACACCTACATCATGAACGCCGATCCTGCGAAATGGCTTGGCTCGGTGTGGGAAAAGAACCTCATGTCGGCTCCGCCGGCGATTGCGAATGTCTTGCGTCCCAGCGGCACTTACGCAATTATCGGCCCCGGCGGTGGCGTGGATGTTTTGCGCGCGGTTGCGAACGGAAGCCCGAGCGTGACTGGGATTGAAATCAATCCCATTATCGCTAACATCATCATGCGAGGTCGTTACGCTAACTATGCTTATCATCTGTACCAGCGTCCCGATGTCCACATGCACGTGACCGACGGGCGATCCTTCATCCGCAATGCGAAGGAGAAGTTCGATGTAGTGCAGATGACGCTGGTGGATACCTGGGCTTCAACGGCGGCGGGCGCATTTGCCCTTAGTGAAAATAATTTGTATACGGTAGAAGCATTCGAGGAATACTTCGATCATCTGAAGCCAGATGGAATGATTGCGATCACGCGCTGGGAGTTTCAGCGGCCTCGGGAGGCCTTGAGAGTCGTTTCCGTTGCCATGGAAGCCTTGCACCGCCTAGGCGTGCACAATCCCGCTCGTAACTTCATCGTGGTTTCACAAGGCGGTCTGGATGAGGACGGCATCCCTGTTGTCGTGCTGGCGAAGAAAAGCGCCTTCACTCGGGAAGAAGAAGCGTCGGTAACGGCATATCTAGCTAAGAAGAAGATTCTGGTCGCGCAATACCTTCCGTCAGATCCCGGAGACAATCAGTTCTCCCAATTGATTGCCATGAATGACGCTTATGCATTCGCGAGGGGATATGCCTACAACATCGCGCCCGTCAGCGACAACGCTCCCTTCTTTTTCTTCACGCTAAAGCCCAGTCAAGTAATGCATCCCCAGACATTTCGTGGAGGAATTGATTGGAAGGTGAACCTGGGAGTCGCTGTCTTGTTGATGGTGCTTGTCATATCCCTCATTGCAGTATTCGCATTTCTCATCGTTCCCCTCGTCGTTGGCGGCGGACGCAACCAGGGACCCATACTGCCGCTGCTCTACTTCGTGGCAGTTGGTTTGGGATACATCATCGTCGAAATTACTTTCATTCAGCGTTTCGTTTTATTTCTCGGCCATCCCACTTACGCCCTGACCGTCGTCGTTTTTCTGCTGCTGCTGTCAAGTGGCGCGGGAAGTATGTTTTCAAGAAAATGGCTGCTCGATTCGGCAAAGTTATGGCAGCCGTTGCTATTGATCGTCCTTGTATTGCTTTCTTACGTGCTCATTCTTCCCCGGCTCTTGAGTTCCCTTGTCGGATTGCCATTCCTCGCAAAGCTTGTCGTAAGTGCCGGGCTGTTGGTCCCGCTGGGATTCATAATGGGGATGCCTTTTCCAACCGGGCTGCGCGCACTCGCCCGCTTTCGAATCACGCAGCCCGACGAAAAAGGCGCAAGTCAGGGCCCGGTGGAATGGGCGTGGGCCTTGAACGCCGGTGCGAGTGTCCTGGGTTCCGTTACTGCAATTTTGGTCGCGATCCAATTCGGACTGAATGTAACCTTGTTATGCGGAGCCGCAGCGTATTTTCTGGCTCTGTCGCTTATTCCCAGACTCGAACGTTATTGCGTTGGGAACCCGGTTGACCGTCTGTTATGATCAGCCAATTCTTAGAGCGTCTCGGCCTGTAATAGATTTCTACGCATTGACTTTGCTTGGGAGAAGAAAGTGCCTAGCCAAA
>JBOGLB010000163.1:0-3223 GCA_050745965.1 Terriglobales bacterium
CTGCAATCAGGAAATCGCACTGTCCATCATGGCAGACCCCCTTGCCGCGAGCCGCGTGGCTGACGCCATCAACCTGATGAAGCGGGTGAGAGACATGATAAGTAAGCGTGCATTGTTCAAGAACCCACTGCGTATCCGCCGCGAAAACCGGCAGGGCAAGGAGTAGAAAGGTCAGCAGAATTTTCTTATTCATAAAATAGTTTAGAACTTAAGCGACACGGATAGAAGGGCGGCGGCAAATGCTCCGGCTGTGACGATCGCCACTGGGCCATGCGCGGCGGCAATCCCGTGAACCTTTTCACCGCGATTTTTTTGATCATAGGCCATGATCCCCAAAATCGGCGTCAAAATCATTCCCGGACCATGAATAAAGGCCAGCGCCTTGTGCACGCGAATTGGCCCGCGCGTTTTGGTTCCGGGAATCCTCGGCGCGCGGATGGCGAAGTAAGCGGTCGTGAAATACAAGTCCGCCGTCACAGCGCCGAGTGCGGTGTGCACATCCCGCGACGTCGTGCTCGTGTTTTTTCCACCAGCGTTTAATGAAGTCAGAAGCGTGGCGAGCAAAGGAACCGCAGTAATCAAACCCATTCGCTGATGGATCTTCAGCATGTGTGTTCGTTTGTCGAGCCTTGCCTGCTCTTCCGGGTTGGGCTGCGTCTGATCGGCAGGGAAGCCAAGATCTTGCAGCGAGGGCTCGGTCTTGCTGCTGGAAGGGGCGTTCGGCAGATTGTTTTGAGGCGCCGACGTATTGTCTTGAGACGCAGGCGTTTTGTCCTGAGGGGCTGATGACGGTTCCGTGTTCGGCGGGTGTTGCGAAGCCTGCGCCTGAAGCGGCTGCGAAATCGCAATAGAAAGCGCTAGAATTCCAACTCCATGCACGAGCTTCGCCACTTTAAGGTTCATGGGAGCTTCTCCCGTTTGTACGCCATGTCTCAAGGATATTTCCAGAGATGCCGCGTCCGCTATCGAAAGATGTATGGGAAAAATTCAAAAAACGTTTTAATAGGCACGAGCCTATCCTTCCTTCGTAAGCACACATCAAGCTGCACACGATAATACAACAGGCGATTTCATGACCATCTCCGCGCCTTTTTTGGCCTCGAAAACAAGATGCATCTTCGGCACATTCGGATCAGCCAGTGCAATCGTTAGTCAGCGGCTGGAAAATAGCTCAGGAACTTTCGCGCTGTAACGAAATTGGCGAAGGTACCTACCCGGAAACTTGTTTCCTCGCGCTACTTGCCGTAACTTATTCTCGTTCTCAACGATCGTCCGTGTCACTGCCGGGCCGGGCGCGAGACTCAAGGAGGAACCCATGACGAAAAAAATCAGAATAACGAGCATTATGACAATAACTGCGATTATGCTGGCGCTAACTCCAACCTCGCCAGCCGCCGAACGACATCCGGAAATCCATCGCGCAATTGAGGCGCTACGGAACGCAAGAGCCCACCTGCAAGAGGCTGCGCATGATTTCGGAGGGCACAAAGCGGATGCCATTAGAGCCACCGACGAAGCCATCCGCCAACTGGAAATTTGTATGAGGTACGACAGAGACTGAAATCACCGGTCGAACGGTGTTTTGAGGGCACTTCGGACTCTGTCATCTTCAATGGAGCGAGCGGACTCGCTGGTCGAGTCCGCTTCTGTGTGGGAACATTTGGCTCGCTTTCAAGCCGGAACCCCTGTCATCCCGTGTTGTGTAATCCCGCCGCAATGCCATTGATGGTTGCCGCCAGAGCATAATTCAATTCGTCGGAATTTGCGCCCGCCCTTTTCCTCCTCAGCAAATCAACTTGGATCAGGCTGATCGGATCCACATAAGGATTACGCAGGCGAATTGACCGCGATAACACGGCATTATTCTCCAGAATTTGCTGTTCGCCCGTGACAGAGAGGATGACGCGCCGAGTACGCTCAAACTCTTCCACAAGCATCTGCCAAACTCGTTCTCTGATCCCGGCATCCTCGACCAGATCGGCATACATTCTCGCAATCGTCAGATCCGCTTTCGCCATCGCTAGTTCGACGTTTCTGATCAAGTCTGAAAAAAGCGGAAACTCTCTCATCATGTCCAGCAATAACTTTCGCTGCTCGGGACCTCTCGCCGCAAAACGTTCGAGCGCATAACCGATCCCGAACCAGGCGGGAACGGCGTGCCGGCTTTGCATCCAACCAAATACCCATGGAATCGCCCGCAAATCTTCCAATTGCCGGTTTTGCGAACGCCGTGGAGGCCGTGAGCCGATCCGTGCATGTTCAAGTTCATTTACCGGGGTGGCCTGCTCGAAATACACCAGCACGTCCGGACTCTCGGCGATGTTCTTGCGGTAGAAGGCGTATGCATCCGCCGACATTTCATCCATGGCCAGGTTCCATTTTTGATCGCTACCGGCTTGCGGCCCGTTGGGCCGAACGAGGGCTTCGAGGCAGGCTGCAATCATGATTTCGAGATTCCATTCCGCAAGAACAGAATCAGCATATTTCCAGTTGAGCACCTCGCCTTGCTCCGTCACCCGAATTTCCCCGGTAAAGTCTCCGGAAGGTTGCGCCACTATCGCAGCGTGTGTGGGACCTCCTCCGCGGCCCACCGTGCCGCCCCGGCCATGAAATAGCCTGAGTTTGACTCCGTATTCTCGAGCCACCCCATGAAGTTCGCGATGCGCTTTGTAAAGTTCCCAAATACTGGTCAACATACCGCCGTCTTTGTTGGAATCGGAATAGCCAAGCATGACTTCTTGCCAACTCCCCCAGGAATCAAGCAGGATTTTGTATTTTGGTGTACTCCAAACGGTACACATAATTTGCGCGGAAGCGCGAAGCGCCTCAATGGATTCGAACAAGGGAACCGGCATCAATCCCGGATCATCAGCGTTGGCAGCAAGGCGAACTGCTGCTTGGTCGGCAAGCTTGAGTACCGCAAGAATATCTTCCGCCGATTCGACACCACTAATGACGTAGTTGCGAATTGCATTCGCGGGATATGCCTTTTTCATGTCCGTAATATTCTCGAAAGTCGCCACCACTTCGGATGCCTCGGAACGATCTGCCGGAGATGAAAGCGAAACCAAAGCGCGTGAGTGCAGCCGGGCATGCTGACGAATGTCAAGCGTTGAGAGATGGAACCCGAACGTACGCACCTTTCGCAGCAACGGATCGAAGATTAATTCTGCCAGCCTGCCTCCAGAATTAGTGCGCAAGCTGTCACTCGTTACCACGAGGT
>JBOGLB010000164.1:0-3372 GCA_050745965.1 Terriglobales bacterium
ACCACTTCAGGCCGTGGCGGGCGGAAACAGGATGCGCGTGATGATTGTTATGCCAGCCTTCGCCGAAGGATAGGATTGCCACCCACCAGTTGTTGGTGGAATCGTCGCGAGTCTTGAAGCGGCGCGATCCCCAGGTGTGGGTTGCGGAGTTCACCAGCCACGTCGCGTGCAAACCAACTACGGTCCGCATAAAGATGCCCCACATCACGAAGGGCAATCCGCCGATGGCGAGCAGAATCAGGCCCAGAACAATTATTGGGACGTAATGGTATTTCGTGATCCAAACGTGAAATTTATCTTTGGCCAGGTCGGGAACATATTTTGCAAGCGTCGTTGTGTCATGATGCATGGACTTTCCGGTAAGGATCCAGCCCATGTGCGCCCACCACTTGCCTTCACGCGGCGAATGAGGATCGCCATCCTGATCTGAATACTTATGATGAATGCGGTGAGTAGCGACCCAGAAGATTGGTCCACCTTCCAGAGCGAGAGTCGCGCATGTCGTGAGAAAATATTCGACCCACTTGGGAGTCTTGTAGCCGCGATGCGTCAGCAGGCGATGATAGCCCATCCCAATGCCGAGGCTTCCGGAAACCCACCACAGAAACATCGAAACGAAAAGCGCTTTCCAGGTAAAAAAGAATAAGGCTGCCACTGCGCCAACGTGAAAAAGCGCCATAAAAGTTGCGGTAACCCAGTTGACTTCATCATCCGCCGCTGACTTGCGATGCAACGCTTCGAGTTCCATGTTCGGCCCTTCCTGCACTGTGAGTGTCTATTGCCTAAGCTATCAGGGCTGTCTCTCGGCGGGTGTAATAGTTCTGTAATAGAGGTGGGACGGCAGTGATTACAGCAGTAACTTGCTGCTGAATAGTCGAGAGCCGGGCGTTCGCCGCGCCACGAGCTATTCGCGCACTGGTCGCCACTCTTGATCAGAGGTTCCCCGCTAAATTTACGCGGAGTGGCCCTTGACCTGGATTCCAGCCCACTTCTCCAGTAAAGTGATGGTTGCGGCGAAATCGAGGTCTTGCTGCCCATCCTCAATAGCCACGTCATAAACTTCTTCGACGATCTCCAGTGCCGGCAGCTTTACCCGCGCTTCTTTGGCGGCGGCCAGGGCGAGACGAATGTCTTTGTGCATCAGGCGCATGGGAAAATTTGGAGAGAAGTCACGTTTCAGGACAAACGGGGCTTTATACTCAACTACGCCGGAACGAACCATGGAAGCGTTAATGAGCGGCAGAAGCGTGTCGGCACTCACACCAAGCTTGGCTCCCAAGGTTAACGCCTCACTAAACCCCTCGTAGATGATCGCGATTTGAAGGTTCATAACCAGTTTTGCGGCATGGCCCTTGCCAACCTCTCCCATGCGGAAGAATTGCTTGCCCATTGCCGCCAGGCAAGGCTTCAGCCTCTCGATGGAAGCTTCTTCGCCGCCGATAATAAAAATGAGCGTCCCATTCTCCGCCCCTGTTTTCGAGCCGGTAACCGGCGCGTCCACATAGCGAGCGCCGCGAGCCTGCACCCTCTCGGCAAACTTGAGCGTTGCGGAAGGAGAAATTGTGCTGGAATCCACAACAATCATGTTTTCGGTCAGCGACTCTTCTACTCCGTGTTCTCCAAATAACACACTTTCGACGGCATTCGTATCCGACACGCACATCCACACAACTTCTGCGCCATTGGCTGCTTCCGCCGGAGATCCGGCTGTACGTGCGCCTTCAACATTTTTTCCCGCAGTCCTGTTCCAGACCGTGACTTGGTGCCCGGATTTGGCCAGATTTGACGCCATTGGGCGCCCCATGATTCCTAAACCTAAAAAAGCAACACGCATCCTTCCGCTCCCGGATTCATCAAATCTAAAGATGAATCAATTTGATTGTGGAAAATGAAGAATAAGGATTAGAACTGAGTGCAGACGCGAGGTCAAGTAAATCGGCAAATAACCTCACAGAAATAACATAACAATCCGCAATCGCAAAATGCAAAAAGCCTTCCCAAACCGCTCTCCACTCCGCAGGCGAGCCAGTCGTTTCGGGCACTTAGTGCGCCATTCGGCAGTAACGCCGAGGACGGGTAAGGCCCACTTACCAAAATTAATCTCCGCAGACGAGCTTGGGCTGACGTTTATCGGCCATTCCAGTTTTTTTATTCAAATCGGCGGACTAAACGTCATTATTGATCCCAACTTTGCGAGATGGTTATTCGTTCTCAAGCGCCTGCGGCAGCCAGGAGTCCGTCTCCGTGATCTTCCGCCGATTGATCTCGTTCTGGTTACCCACGCGCACTTTGATCATTTACATCGTCCATCGCTTCGGGCGCTGGTGCGGCAAACTCGCAGGCACGGGGGCAAGGCGCCGGCTATCGTGGTTCCACACCACGTACGCGATCTGGTCTCGGACCTGGGATTCAGAGAGGTCATAGAACTGAACTGGTGGCACAGTCATCGGCAAGCCAGTCTAGCTGTTACTCACGTCCCTTCGCGCCATTGGGGTGCGAGGATTCTCAAAGATTCCTATCGAGGATATGGCGGATACGTTTTGAAAGATGATCGCCATTCCATTTATCATGCCGGAGACACGGCATACTTTTCCGGCTTCCGGGAAATTGGCGAGCGCCTTAAACCTGAGTTGGCATTGCTACCCATTGGCGCTTACAGCCCGGCTTCTTTTCGCAATGTGCATACCAGTCCCGCTGATGCCGTCCACGCATTTCTGGACCTCAAAGCGCGGTGGATGGTTACCATGCATTATGGGACCTTCCGTCTTTCGCATGAGCCGATGGATGAACCGCTGCGGCTCTTGCAAACGGAAGCTCGCGCTGCGGGAGTTGAAGAGCGCCTCGTAGTGATGGAAGAAGGCATTACCCGCATTTTTTAGAACTCCCAACGCGCTGCGCCCAGTTATGAAGTACCTAGGTGGACCAGGCATTTGAATTGCGCAGGTGAAGCAAGTACCCCTTGCAGTCGAGCGCAACGCAGTATTGTGTTGAATGCCGGTAAGAGATCTTTGGTGGAGCGACAGGAATGAACCAGCGGCGGCTCCCGGTACGATATCGAACATGATTTTTTGATTATCTTTTGGGTTAAGAGGTGAAACAATAGATTCGGTAAAGGCCTCGCACACTGGCATGTAAGGTTAGGCGCACAATGTCTACGCACCCAGTTTCAAACCGTTCTTCGGACATGCTGCTGGCCGGTTCTGCACACCTGGATGAGATTCTCATTACAGAGAAGTTGGCGGCCCGGCCTCCGCGTCTGCCCAGGTTTGCCAAAGAAAACGAAGCTCTGCGAACGCTGGCGAAGACGATGGCGAATGCTCCAGAGCAACTGCCCGACATGTTGCTGCAATTTGCCGTGGAACTCTGTAACGC
>JBOGLB010000165.1:0-2349 GCA_050745965.1 Terriglobales bacterium
CTTCCACCAGTGTCTTTATTCTCGTAGGGAAAAAACCGTAGGCTCGGGATGCAGGGCAGACTTCTGAAGTTTGAACGGAAGGTTTCGTAGAGATCGAACGGATGAGGTGCTGCCTTGCGACCTCCACTTGCCAAGTAAAACCCGTCTGCCAAACTCTGGGAACAATCTGGGAACAGAAGCCAGTCCCGCCTGCTCTAAACGTGCTTTTCCGTTCCCGAGACGCCTGCTAACGCTCTGATTCTGCGTTTCCTAGCTTCTTAAAAGGGCATTGCTCTACCAACTGAGCTACGCGCCCACGTTCATAAGAATCTAACACAATCGAAACCTCGTATCGCGCGTTCCCCACGGCGCTGAACCAGTCCAAGCCGTAAAAAGTGCAATGCCATCGCTCATGTCCTGTCTTGCGCTCGCGATGTAACATTCATCCATCGCTGCGAGGCCACCCGAAAAGGCCACGTTTAATGTATAAATGATAGGCCTCGGAGGCGAATTCGATCCGAGGAAATCAATGGTCCTAGCCGTAAACTTACCTAAGCCCAGAAGTCATTGCTGTTGCACTTTTCTGTTGGCGAGGTTGCTTTACAGCTACTCAATCGCAGCCGTCCAGTCCCACATGTTGTGAGTAATGAGAAATTATTAAGTTTTCTTGATTTTAAGGAGAGCCATGCGTCTTCCCATCCCCACCTGTACAAAATTGATTTTCGTAATAGTTCTCGCTCTGCTAGTCGGGCCAAACTCCCAGTTAGTTTGGGCGCAGTCGCAACCTCAGCAAAAAGGTCCCGAGGTGAACAAGGCATGGATGGACAAATCGCTCTCGCCCGATCAGCGGGCCGACATGGTCATCAAAGAAATGACCCTCGACGAAAAGATTCAGCTTGTGCACGGCGCAGGGTGGGGAGTCCTTCGGGGTGGGGCGCCAGTGCCGTCGAGATCGAACCTGGGCGCCGGATTCGTAGAAGGCATTGAGCGCCTCGGAATCCCCGATATCAATGAAGCCGATTCGGCGGTCGGAATTCGTATGGCCGCCTTACAAAGCCGTTATGCCACGCTTCTTCCTTCGGTGCTCGGTCTGGCCGCCACTTGGGACACCCATGCGGCGCATCTTTATGGGTCCGTAATTGGCCGTGAGTTACGCGATCAGGGATTCAACATGTCCATTGGCGGGGGAGTGGATCTGGCCCGTGAGCCGCGGAATGGCCGCAATTTCGAATACGCGGGCGAGGATCCGATTCTCGCAGGCACCATGGTCGGCCATCTGGCAGAAGGAGTTCAATCGAATCAGGTGATGGGCGACATCAAGCATTACGCGCTAAATGATCAGGAGACGGGACGTAACATCCTGAACGTGGTGCTCGACAAACGGTCCATGCGGGAGACCGATTTGCTGGCCTTCCAGATCGCTATCGGCATCGCGCATCCCGCCGGCGTCATGTGCGCCTATAACAAGATCAACGGCGACTACTCCTGCGAGAACGACTACACGCTCAATCAGGTCCTCAAGAAAGACTTTGGCTTTAAAGGTTTTGTGCTCTCCGACTGGGAAGGCACACACAGCACCGTGAAAGCTGCCTTAGCGGGACTCGATCAGGAGGAGCCAGGCTACGGCTACTTCGGCGCTCCGCTGAAAGCAGCCGTGGAAAACGGCGAAGTCCCCATGTCGCGCCTCGACGACATGGTTCATCGCATCTTGCGCAGCATGTTTGCCGCCGGAGTGATAGACAATCCTCCCGTGCGCCGGGTGGTTGATCCGTTCCGAGGGCGAGACGACGCTCAACACATCGCGGAAGAAAGTATTGTGCTGCTGAAGAATGCCGACAGCCAGCTTCCGCTGAACGCCTCGGCGATTAAATCAATCGCCGTGATCGGTTCGCACGCGGATGTCGGAGTTCTAGCCGGCGGTGGCTCGGCGCAGGTTGATGCCCCGGGTGGTAATGCCATTGATCCCAAGTACGGTCCTTCCGAGTGGGGTAAGCCCGTGTATTTCCCATCGTCGCCTTTGAAGTATATCCGCAAGAAAGCTCCAGGGGCTCGTGCGGAATACAACGATGGAAAAGACTCTGAGGCCGCCGCTAGCTTGGCCAGGAATTCACAGGTCGCAATCGTATTCGTTAACCAGTGGATGAGCGAAGGGCACGACGCCCCAACGCTTTCCCTCCCTGATAACCAGGACGCACTCGTAGCGGCAGTCGTCGCGGCGAACCCTCACACTATCGTAGTTGTAGAGAGCGGCGGACCCGTCACCATGCCGTGGGCCGATAAAGTGAGCGCGGTGCTCGAATCCTGGTATCCGGGCATTGGAGGAGCTCAAGCAATTGCCAACATACTTTTTGGCGATGTTAACCCATCGGG
>JBOGLB010000166.1:0-8621 GCA_050745965.1 Terriglobales bacterium
TCATCACTCCCGCTGGCTTGAGTTTGCTCGATAAGATGGACAAGCCAGTCGAGAATTTTCACCGAGAATTGCTGGGGCATATGGCGGAAAAACGTCCCCGCAATTTGATTCAGCTGCTGGATGAGTATGCAGCGATGACGCAATAGTCGGAGGTCGTTTCCCAACGATATTTTGACTAACAATCTGCGTAAGAGGAGATGTGAATGGACAAGTTAAGAATGAGGTCTTGTGGGCTGGCAGTCATTCGCGTGGTTGTCGGAATTATTTTTCTTATGCACGGCTATCAAAAGCTTTTTAAATTTGGCTTTCATGGAGTTGCCGGAATGTTCGCCCACATGGGCGTTCCTCTACCGGCGGTCGCAGCCGTCGTGGTGACGCTGGTTGAGTTTTTCGGAGGATTGGCTCTTATCGCCGGGATGGGCACGCGGGTTGCCGCGATTTTGCTGGCAATAGATATGGCCAGTGCAATTTTCTTTGTTCACGCGAAAAATGGCTTTTTCAATCCCATGGGCATCGAATTTCCAATGACGCTGCTCGCATCATGTATCTGCCTGATGCTTGCCGGCGCCGGGAGTTTGTCAATTGACGGTATTTTTAACAGGAAGGTGTGACGCCCGATCCGCTATTTTCGTATTCGCTTTTTGCGCCGGGAAATATCGTCTAAATGAAGAATCCCAGCTGCGGCAGCGTATCGGACGGCATATTTGGGGTCATTCAAACCATCCTCGATTTTTTCTATCGCGGATGGATCACCCCGCTTGGCCACGGCTTCCAGCGCGGCGATTCGAACCAATTCGCTTTTGTCGCTTAACGCTACCTGCGCAAGCATGTTCTGAGTCACCGGATCGGGATCGTCATCGAGGACTTTGGCAGCGGCAGCGCGCACAGGGGCGCTGCTATCTTTGGTGACCGACCGCACTGCCGAATATCCAATATCGCCAAACGGAATGTATCCAATGCCCTCTCTGAGTCCGAGAAGCGCCATCTTTCTGGGATCTTTCAATATCGCAAACTGATCCGAAATCAAGCCGCCGCCCTTTCGACTCCCGGTCAGTATCGCGTAATACTCCTCGTAGGCGCTGGTATCTTTGATGGTAAGTAACGAATGGGCCGCAGCTAACACAACTGTAAGTTCTTTATCAGACAAAGCCTGCTTTAGATAGGGGATGGAGGAAGTGGCGTGCAATTCCCACAAGGCAGTTGCGGCGGCTGTTCTTACCTCGGGCTTGGGATCGCTCAATGCTTGTGTCGCAAGCACAACGGCCCGTCTCTCGCCTCGTAAGAGCGATAGAGCACGCACTGCTGATGCGCGATGATCCGCTCCCTTTTCTTTCGTTCCGCGCAGTAGAAGCCCCCAGGCCTTACCAGCGAGTGTAGTTTTAGGATTAGTTTTTGTAGCTGCCTGCGGTATGACTTGCGCGCGAAGTAAAGAAGGAAAGAGACATGCCGACAGCAAAAGAACGTTAGCGACTTTCAAAGCATTATGCACGAAGACGCTCGATGCAAGTTCAATTCGAGTTATTGCGCCGGCGCTTCGCAGCGGATCGCTTTTTGAGGCGATTCTGTTTGAAGACCCGGGCGAAAATTTTGTCAATGTTCTTGAGTTGTCTTTTCAAATCGAATGTCAGATCAATTTTCTTCTGAGGTATCCGGCTGGTGATTTCTTTATCTTTCAACACTAAATCACGCAGATTCAACCCTTCCTTCCAGGCCCGCATCGCGTGCGATTGCACCAGCCGATAAGCGTCTTCACGCGACAATCCGTTTTCGACCAGGTCCAGCAAAAGCTGGCCGCTGTAAACGAGGCCGCCGGTGCTTTCCAGATTCAACTTCATTCGCTCGGGATAGACGAACATTGTCTCGATCAGGTTCGTGGTCTTGTTGAGCATGTAATCCACAAGGGTGGTCGAATCGGGGATAATCACTCTCTCGACCGACGAGTGCGATATGTCGCGTTCATGCCACAAAGCCACGTTTTCGAATGCTGCTTGCGCATTGGATCGCACCACTCGCGCTAATCCGCTGATCTGTTCGCTGGTCACGGGATTCCGCTTATGCGGCATCGCCGACGATCCTTTCTGCTTTTCGCTGAAATATTCTTCCGCTTCACGCACTTCAGTACGCTGCAAATGTCGAATTTCGAGCGCAATCTTATCCAGTGTGCAGGCGATAACTGCCAGCGTCGCCATATAGTGAGCGTGGCGGTCGCGCTGGATAACCTGAGATGAAATTGGCGCGGCATCGAGTCCGAGCCGTTCGCAAATCTTTTCTTCCAGCGCCGGACTGAGGTGCGCAAATGTTCCCACGGCACCGGAAAACTTGCCTGCGCGCATATCGTCGGCAGCGCGTTCGAACCGCCCTATATTGCGTTGAACTTCCGCGTACCAATTCGCCAGTTTGAATCCAAACGTGATGGGCTCGGCATGAACCCCATGAGTGCGGCCCACCATCGGCGTGTCCTTGAACTCCCAGGCGCGCCGCTCCAGCACCTGAGCTAAGGCATGCAAATCCTGTGCGATAACCGCGGACGCCTGTTTGATTAGAAGTGCCTGGGCCGTATCCACAACATCATTGGACGTTAACCCGTAGTGGAACCAGCGGGAGTGTGGGCCTACGATCTCGGCAACCGCGGTGGTGAACGCGATCACATCGTGGCGTACTTCCGCCTCGATTTCGTGGATACGATGCAGCTTGAAGTCTGCTCGTTCTTTGATGACCTTGGCAGCGGCTTTCGGAACCAGTCCGGCTGCTGCCAGAGTTTGACTAGCGGCCACTTCGACTGCGAGCCAGGTCCGAAAGCGATTCTCGTCGCTCCAAATCTTACTCATCTCGGGTCGGGTATAGCGTGAAATCAAGGTTTCCTCTTCTTTCAACCACGAAACTAAAGGACTAGGGATTCTAAATGCAGGACTATGCCAATGACCAGCGGCCACAACCGCATTTCCCGGGGGATCGCGGGACAGCGTCGCGATCCCGTAACCGACTCAAGATGATCAATCGCAACCGATGGTTAAACTGCGAGGACTATATGTCGTGATACGATATACTTATAGTGATGATACGACACAATTGTGCCGCATGACGAGACGACTCACTCAGTCTGATTACCGGGCACTCGCGGAACTGCGTCATCAGGTGCGCCGTTTTATCCACTTCAGCGAGCAGGCAGCTCGTAACAGCGGCCTTGAGCCGCGCCAGCACCAACTCATGCTTGCCCTCAAAGGGCTCCCAACAGATGTGCGGCCCACGATCGGCGAATTGGCGAAACGTATGCAAATCCAACACCACAGTGCAGTCGAACTAGTGAACCGGCTTGCATCAGGAGGCTTCGTACGCCGCAGGCGGGGAGATTCGGATCGTCGAGAGGTCTTCCTCTGCCTGACCAGCAAGGGTGACCGCGTTCTGCGCGATCTATCTCTTCATCACCAGTCCGAACTTCGAACACAAGGCCCTGAATTATTGGCCACGTTAAAACTGGTAATTCAACCTGAGAAGCGATTTCCCAGGAAAGGGCGTACGAGTTCGAGTAGTAACTCACGCACCCAATAAGAGAAAAAGGGCCTACAAATGTTCAGAAACAAAAACAATCCTGCGTCCGCTTCAAGCAATGGCGGCGCTGCCTCGTCTCCCGTCACGATTGGGGTCACGGGAGCACAAGTCGGGGATGTGAGTATTGCGGAACCCGCGCAGTTTCGCATGGTGCTGATTTCATTCCTCGCAGGCGGTATTGGTCTGCTCGCCGGCCTTATCGCATTCCTTCTCTACAGGTTAATCGGGCTAATTACTAATATTGTTTTCTACCATCGCTTTGTCGCCGACTTCACCAGTGCCCGCCACAATCAACTCGGCCTGTGGGTGATTCTGATGCCGGTCATCGGCGGCATCATCGTCGGCATCATGGCGAAGTATGGAACGCCAAAAATCAAAGGGCATGGCATTCCCGAAGCCATGGAAGCAGTTCTCGTCAATCGCAGCCGCATCGCCCCACGAGTAGCGATCCTTAAACCTCTTTCAGCGGCGATTGCGATCGGTACAGGCGGTCCGTTTGGCGCGGAAGGGCCAATCATTCAAACTGGCGGTGCAATCGGTTCGCTCGTGGGGCAGGTGTTCCATACAACCGCGTCGGAACGCAAGGTCTTACTGGCATGCGGAGCGGCAGCCGGGATGTCCGCCACTTTTAACACTCCGATTGCGGGCGTGATTCTGGCCATTGAACTGTTGCTGTTCGAATTTAAGGCGCGGTCGTTCATCCCTCTCGTTATCGCCAGCGTGCTTGCTACCGCAGTACACATGCGACTATTGGGCGCGGGGCCCATGTTTCGGGTCACGCCGATGGAGTTTGGAGTTCCCCATGCCCTGCCCTTTTACTTGATACTGGGGCTGGTTTGTGGAATTGCCGCAGTTGGGTTCACCAAATTGCTCTATTGGACAGAAGATCAATTTGAAAAGCTGCCGGTTGACGAACTCTGGTGGCCAGCAATAGGCGCGCTGGGCCTGGGAATTATTGGCTATTTCGTTCCCCGTGTATTCGGTGTGGGGTACGACACTATCGGCGACATTCTCAACGCGAACCTCGCTCTGAAGTTACTGATTATCGTAATGGTAGCTAAGGCAATTGCTTTGGTAGTGTCGCTGGGGTCCGGCACGTCTGGTGGACTGCTTGCCCCGATGTTCATGTCGAGCGCGGCCCTGGGCGGGCTGTTCGCCATGGGCGTGGATGCGGTATTCCCGGCGGCACATCTTTCTCCGGGTGCATTCGCGTTGGTCGCGATGGGTGCTGTCTTTGGGGCGGCTTCGCGCGCAACTTTTACTTTCATCATTTTCGCTTTCGAAATCACGCGCGATTACAACTCTGTTCTGCCCCTGATGCTGGTTTGCGTGATTGCCGACGGCATTGCGATGTTGCTTATGCCAAGGGCGTCCATTATGACCGAGAAGCTTGCAAGGCGCGGCTTGCGTATTGATCAGGACTATGAAACCGACGTGCTGCAACAAATGGTCGTTTCCGAAACCATGGACCGTGAGCCGCCGACCGTGAGCGGCGACATGCGAATCGAAGAACTTGCTGAGAAACTTGGGAAACATGACCCCTCGGTAAGCAAGCATCAAGGAATTCTTGTTGTGGACGCGCAGGGCAAACTGGCTGGAGTTATTACCCGCGGAGATTTGTTTCGAGCTCTTGCCAAGGATCTGACTGGGCAAATGAGTGTGCTTGATGCCGGCACGCGCCGCGTCGTCGTTACTTATCCCGACGAAGCATTGCACGAAGCTTCCGCTAAGATGCTACGCAACAATGTTGGCCGCCTGCCGGTAGTTGACCGGAGCGATCCTCAGAACATTGTCGGATATTTAGGACGCCCAGGAATCATGGCCGCACGCATGCGCCGCCTTGAGGAGGAACATGTACGTGATCCCGGCTGGATCAGGCGACGGCAGAAAAATATTGCGCCGCCAAAAATCACCTAAGCCGCGATTTCCATCAATGCCGTGCGTGTGTCCTCCGCTACGCCGAGGGCATCTTCGATCCGTGCTGAAAGTGATACTGCAAGATCTTTGCCGCGATCGCGGGACTCATGGCAGACTCCGATCTTTCTACGGCGCGGACAATCTCTCCCCGGCAAACGACTTCGGCCTCAGACAAGCCCGCAATTTCCCGTGGTAATACGAGGTTGATCTCCAATTGAACGTTCGGCGAGATTACCTCTTCGGCGCGAAACAACATTCCCGACCGGCTGATATTTTCCGTGGTGCCGCTATGCCAGTTCTGCTCACCCAGCGGCCGATATTTCAGCGGCAGTTGAAGCGCAAAACGTTTGGCGCGAAAGGAAGAGAGCGCGTCTTTCCTGGGATAACGACCAGGCCGCTTTTCTGGAGTTTCACGAACTGACATGGCAACCTCCTGAGGGAGTGGAGTATCGAGCAACTCCCTGACTTTGGCTTTCAGGTCAGGGAGCGTGAAAGGTTTCTGGAGCAGGGTGATACCTGCGTCAAGTGTGCCGTTGTGGCCTATCGCATTTTCTGTGTATCCCGACATGTAAAGCACTCTCGTCTCGGGCCTGTCTTTCGAGAGGCGGAGCGCGAGTTGCCGCCCATTCATTCCCGGCATAATCACGTCCGTCAAAAGAATGTGAATGGAATCGGGATACGATTCGGAGACTCGAATGGCAGCATCGCCGTCAGGAGCTTCGAGCACTGTGTAACCTTGACCGCGCAAGTAATCGCTGGTCAGCCTGCGCAAGTTCGGCTCGTCTTCCACGACAAGAACAGTCTCGTACCCTTTACTAATCTTCTGGGCCGAGGCAGCAGCCGGCTGCGCGACTTCAATCTCTCGGTCAGCCACCGCCCGGGGCAAATAGATTTTGAATGTACTGCCTTTTCCCGGTTCGCTATAAACCCATATGAAGCCGCCGCTCTGCTTAATGATTCCGTAGACTGTCGAGAGTCCGAGCCCTGTGCCCTTGGGTCCCTTGGTACTGAAAAAGGGCTCAAAGATCTGGGATTGTGTTTCGGCATCCATTCCGGCACCGCTGTCGCTAATCGCCAACATAATGTACTCGCCGGGCATCGCCGACGCGTGAAAACGTGCATAGCTCTCATCGAGAGTGACATTGGCTGTCTCAATGGTGAGCTTGCCGCCTTGTGGCATGGCGTCGCGGGCATTCACCGCCAGATTCATAATGACCTGCTCAATCTGTCCGGGGTCAGCTTTGACTGCTCCCAAGTCGGTCGTTGGCGCCATCACCAAGTCAATGTCTTCGCCGATCACGCGAGTTAACATTTTCAGGTTCTCACTGACGAGGGCATTCAAATCGAGAACTCGCGGCATGAGCATTTGCTTTCGGCTGAAAGCCAAAAGTTGGCGGGTAAGCGCCGTTGCGCGGTTTGCGGCCCTGGAAATCTCCTGCGCGGGCGCCCGAAGGTCTGGGTTTTCGCCGATTTTTTCAAGCAGGAATTCCGAGTAGCCGGAAATCACCATGAGAAGGTTGTTGAAGTCGTGAGCAATGCCTCCCGCAAGCCTTCCCACAGCCTCCATCTTTTGGGATTGCCGCAGTTGCTGCTCGAGGGAATAGCGCTCCGTGACGTCCTCCGCAAAAAGTTCGAAGAAGATGGTATTGCGCTCGGCACGAATCGTCCTGCCTGAAAGGCGCAAGCTGGTTGTAACTCCGTCTTTTTTCTTCCATTCTGCCAGCAAGGCGTTAAAAGATTGCAACGAGCGGAAATAATCCGCGACCTTGAACCATTCCTGCGAGTCGGCGTAAAGGTTTGCGACATTCATTCCAACCAACTCGGAAGCTGATGCGCGGCCAAGCATGGCAACCAGTGCGGGATTAGCGTCGAGAATGATCGCATCCGCATTGCAGCGGCAAATGCCATACGGGGCATTCATCACCAGCGACCGAAAATTTGATTCTGAGCGCCGCAGGCCTTCTTGTGCGGAGCGCAACGCGGCATTAAACGAACATATAAGCAGCGCCACAAATACAAAAAGCGTGAGATGTATGATGGCCTTGCGATAGTCGGCCTGAGATCGCGTCCCAACGAACGAAAAATACGAACTGACGGTGAGCGCAAATGAGGTCGCAACCAAACCGGGCTTCCAGCCGCCATACCATGCGCTGACCATGATGGCAACGGCAAACACGACTAGGCGGCTCTCTACCAAATCAGATAGCAGGAAGGCAGGTATTATGGCCAGAATGGTGCTAAGGACAGCTACTCCATAGCGCAAGGCGGCAGCGCGGGCGGGAGCGATGTGGCGTTTGCGGAGAAGAGGGGGCTTCGCTCGCATATCGGTCATCGTAGTTCCGGAATGGGAATGATCGCGAGTTACGAGAGTCCATGGTGAGTTTGGCGTACAGGCTCGACTGGCCGTGCCTTTTGTCGAAGACAACCTGAATATGGCAATATGTCATCGTGATTTCCATCCACAATTCCCGTCTGTGGATAAGTAAACAACATCATGAATATCGGATTATTCGGCGGCACTTTCGACCCGATTCATAAAGGTCACGTAGCATTGGCGCGGGCGGCGAAAGATCATTTCAATCTCGGCCGGATTGAGTTCGTGCCGTCGTCCATTCCACCACACAAGTCGCAGCAACCGATGGCTTCCTACTTCCATCGGTATGCCATGGTGGCCCTGGCAACCATGGGCGAGAAGGCTTTTCTGCCGTCGCTCCTGGAAGCCCCGGACATAGATTCAGCGAAGAAGGGTTCGGCGTCGCCGCAGGACAAGAAGAAAGTGGCCCCAAATTACAGCATTGATACCGTGTTGCGTCTTAAGGAGACACTGAAGAAAGCCGACCGCCTCTTCTTTTTGATTGGGATTGATGCCTTCAAAGATATCGCGAAGTGGCATGAGCCCGAAGCGCTCTTTCGAGAATGTGAATTTATTGTGGGAAGCCGTCCGGGATATTCACTCGCCGATGTTGCCAATGCCCTGCCCGAAAAGCTGCGGCCGAAAGCGGCGGCAATGACACCTTTTGCTAAACAGCCCGCCACCGGCGACTTGGCGCTGGCTGGGGCCACATTGCACCTACTGGAGGATGTTAATGAAGAGGCTTCTGCAACCGCGGTTCGACAAGCGGTGAAGGCTAAGCGGCCTTTAGCGAAATTCCTGG
>JBOGLB010000167.1:0-6626 GCA_050745965.1 Terriglobales bacterium
TCGCCGACATGAAGGCGGGCAAAGTTCAGATGCTGGTGATTGTCGGCGGGAATCCGTTTTACGACACGCCTCCTGACATCGGATTCGCCGACGCGCTGAAAAACACAAATATCCCGCTGCGTGTCCATCTTGGTCTTTATCAGGACGAAACCGCACAGTACTGTCATTGGCACATCAATGAGGCGCACTACCTCGAAGCCTGGGGCGACACCCGAGCTTATGACGGAACGGTAAGCATTGTGCAGCCGCTGATTGCTCCTCTTTATGGCGGCAAGAGTGTGTACGAGGTCATGGCCCTCTTCACGGGCCAGACGCAGGCGACCGGTCATTCGCTGGTACAAGATTATTGGACCTCAAAACATCCCGGTGCGGACTTTGACGTTTTCTGGCGAAAGTCGCTGCACGATGGATGGATCGAAGGCACAGCGTTCACGCCGAAGAGCGTGGCGGCAAGAGGTGGCGTCTCGCCCTCAGCTACGAAGGCTGCTGATAACAGCATTGAGATCAACTTCCGCCGCGATCCTACTGTCTATGACGGGTCCTTCGCCAACAACGGATGGCTTCAGGAACTTCCCAAGCCGATGACGAAGATGACTTGGGACAATCCCATACTCATGGGCCCAGCGATGGCCGAACGATCGGGATTGAAGACGCAAGACCTGATCAAACTGGAACTGAACGGGAAAAGCGTAACCGCGCCAATCTGGATTCAGGCTGGGCATCCTGACAATTCTGTCACCGTATTTCTGGGATATGGACGCAGCCATGCCGGTCGCGTCGGAACCGGCACGGGCTTCGATTTCTATCCCTTGCGCTTTAGCGAGACGCCGTGGTTCACAACCGGGGTGAACATTTCAAAGGCTGGTGGGACATACTTGCTTGCTTCGACACAGGGTTACCAGACAATGGAAACCCAGGATGGAGACAGCCGGCCCCTGGTGCGTACGCGAACCCTCGACGAATATCACAAAGATCCGGCTTTCGCGCAGAAGGGGAATCCGCCGCCGGAACTTACTCTTTATCCCGGGTACGACTATGCGAAAGAAACTTACGCATGGGGTATGACAATTGATCTGAATTCATGCGTGGGGTGCAACAACTGCATCGTTGCATGCCAGTCGGAAAACAACATTCCCGTCGTTGGCAAGGAGCAGGTCAACAAGGGGCGCCACATGCATTGGATTCGCGTAGATGCGTATTATCAGGGCGATCGCGATAATCCCAAGGCATATTTTCAGCCTGTTCCCTGCATGCAGTGTGAAAATGCGCCGTGCGAACTGGTTTGCCCGGTTGGCGCGACGGTGCACAGTTCCGAAGGCCTCAATGACATGATTTACAACCGCTGCGTAGGGACGCGGTATTGCTCGAATAACTGCCCCTACAAAGTTCGACGGTTTAATTTCTTTTTGTTTCAGGACTGGGAAACGCCTCAATACAAGATGATGCGGAATCCCGATGTGACCGTGCGCAGCCGCGGCGTCATGGAAAAGTGCACGTACTGCGTACAGCGCATCAGCGAGAATCGAATTCTGGCCGAACGCGAAGACCGGAAGATCGCCGATGGAGAATTGCAGACTGCTTGCCAGCAGTCTTGTCCGGCCAACGCGATTATTTTCGGCGACATCAACGACAAGAACAGCCAGGTTTCAAAGCTCAAGGCGGAGTCACGAAATTACGGCCTGTTGGATGATTTGAATACGCGTCCGCGAACCACATATCTGGCGGAGATTCGAAATCCTAACCCTGAGTTGGAAGCATAAATGGTAAGACCAACCGAAGTCGAAGTCGGCGAGGACAAAGCGCCCGTTCTCGCGCCGGGGCACAGCTTTGCCTCGATCGCGGATAAGATCAGCGACCTTGTGCTCAAGCGCCCGATTCATGCGGGATGGGTTTTTGGATTCTTAGTCGGCTTTCTGTTCATGCAAGGCTTGTTGCTGGGCGCCACCTACCTATTCGTGAAAGGCGTCGGAATTTGGGGCGTGAATATCCCAATCGGATGGGGGTTCGCCATCGTCAATTTTGTGTGGTGGATCGGAATCGGCCATGCCGGAACGCTCATATCAGCGATTCTCTTGTTGCTGCGGCAGTCGTGGCGCAATTCGATCAACCGCTTAGCCGAGGCCATGACGTTATTCGCCGTTGCACAGGCGGGCATGTTTCCCCTGCTGCATCTTGGCCGCCCCTGGGTTTTCTACTGGCTCTTTCCTTATCCCAACACCATGGGCTACTGGCCGAACTTCCGCAGTCCTTTGGTGTGGGACGTTTTCGCTGTCTCCACCTACTTCACGATTTCGCTGGTGTTCTGGTTCATCGGCCTAATTCCCGATCTGGCCAGCCTGCGCGACCGTACTGACAATCGCTTCATTCGTTACACATACGGTCTGCTGGCGATGGGATGGCGGGGATCCGCTCGGCATTGGGCGCGATATGAAACCGCCTATCTTCTTTTAGCCGGACTCGCAACGCCCCTGGTTCTGTCAGTTCATACGGTGGTGAGCTTCGATTTTGCCATCGGCATTGTTCCCGGATGGCATACGACTATTTTCCCTCCTTACTTTGTCGCGGGCGCAATCTATTCGGGATTCGCTATGGTGCTGGTGCTGGCCATCCCAATCCGCAAGTTTTATAACGTGCAGGATTTTATCACCGACCGCCATCTGGAAAATTCCGCTATGGTCATGCTCGCGACCGGACTGATCGTCGCCTACGGCTACGCCATGGAAGCGTTCATGAACTGGTACGGCGGCAACCCTTACGAAAACTATTTGCGCTGGGCCCGGTTGCACGGCCCCTACGCTGCCTGGTATTTAGGCCTGCTGACTGTAAACATTTTCATTCCACAACTTTTGTGGATTCGTCGAATCCGTACTAATTCGATTTGGCTCTTCCTAATTTCGATGGACGTGCTGGTGGGCATGTGGCTGGAGCGCTTTATTATCGTGGTGGTCAGTCTGACCCGTGACTTCACAAATTCTGCCTGGGGAATGTATTACCCCACGCGATGGGATTGGGCGGTCCTCCTCGGGACGCTGGGAATGTTCTGCGCCCTGATGTTCCTTTTTGTGCGGCTGCTGCCCATGATTTCCATCTTCGAGTTGGATACTCTGCTGCCACAGGCCGAGGTGGACCATGAATTAGTCGCCAGTGGAGAAGAGCGCTGACACCCATGAAGACCGAGCCGATTTTCGGAATGATGGCCGAATTCGATACTCCCACCGAGATCGTCGTGGCGGCGCATCGCACCAGAACAGCGGGCTACAGACGGATCGACGCCTACAGTCCATTTCCAATCGAGGAACTCGCCGAGGCGATTGGTTTCCACAAAAATGGGGTTGCGCTGGTCACGCTGGTGGGTGGAATTCTCGGAATGTGCGGTGGGTTCATGCTGCAATGGTGGATCAATACCATCAGCTATCCGATCAATATTGGCGGAAGGCCTCCGAATTCGTGGCCCGCGTTTATTCCGGTAACCTTTGAGATGACAATTCTGTTCGCGGGATTATCGGCGGTATTCGGCATGTTGGTGTTGAATGGCTTGCCGATGCCGTACCATCCGGTATTCAACGTTCCCCGGTTCGAATTGGTGACAAGAGACAAATTTTTTCTGGTGATTTTTTCTTCCGACGCTAAATACGACACTATCGAGACGCGCGCATTTCTTCAAAGCCTGGGAGCAAAATCTGTTTCGGAGGTCCCGAGTTAATTGCTGAACCTCCGCAAATTTTCGCCCGGCTGGGAATTTCCGAGGCTTGCATTCCGGAGTTTGGGATTATTAGGTCTGCTCGCGTTGGCGGGTTGCCGTCAGGATATGCACGACCAGCCGCGTTTCAAGCCCTTGGCGATGAGCGACTTTTACCCGGATTTGCGGTCTGCAAGACCACCGGTCGAAGGGACCGTGGCACGTGGCCAGTTGCATGCGGATACATATTTCTATACCGGAAAAGTCGGCGACAATCCCGGCGATTACATGCCCTTTCCAGCGACAAAGGAAGTGTTAGTTCGCGGTCGGCAACGTTTTGATATTTATTGCGCGCCATGCCATTCGCGGATGGGCGATGGAAACGGGATCGTCGTGCAACGCGGCTTCCGGGCGCCACCGTCTTATCACACCGATCGCCTGCGCAAAGCTCCATTGGGATATTTTTTCGAAGTTATGACATATGGATTCGGTGCAATGCCGCAATATGCGCCGCAAATTCCCGCTCGCGACCGGTGGTGCATCGTAGCTTATATTCGCGCGCTGCAATTGAGTCAGTCCGCAACATCTGCGGATGTGCCGGCGGGCCAAAAAGTACCATCTGAGCCACCGCAATTCCGAAGTGACCCCGGTTCCGGCGCGACGCTGCCCGAAGTGGCTGCACCGGAAACTAAATCAGGAGAAGAACCGCAATGAGCGCGGCGCGTATAAACAATGCGGAACTGATGGCGCCGCCGGTTGCGCTGACTATTCAACGACGCTCGCTGATCGTTGGAGTCATCTTTGCAATTATTGGGATCATTTTCGCGTTCATCAATCCGGACCAGTTCTTCCGTTCTTATCTTCTCGGCTTCATGGCGTGGCTGGGACTGACCTTGGGTTGCATGTCGTTTCTAATGCTCCACCACCTGACCGGCGGCAAATGGGGCATGGTGGTGCGGCGCCCTCTGGAAGCTGCAATCAGCACACTTCCGCTGTTGGCGGTCCTGTTTATCCCACTGATTATCGGGATGCGCCACGTTTATGTATGGACGGATGCCGCCGCCATGGCGCAGGACGCGCATCTGAAAGACCTTACTCATTCCTATCTCACTCCTACCGGTTTTGTGTGGAGAGGAATCGTTTACTTCGTGATATGGATGCTGCTCGCGTGGCGGCTGAATAAAGTCTCAGCCGAGCAGGACCATCCACCCGTGCGGAATTTGAGCCCGAGATTCCGGAATATCGCGGGACCTGGGCTGGTGATCTATTCCTTCAGCATGTCTTTCGCCGTGATCGATTGGGTGATGTCGCTAACGCCGCCGTGGATTTCGACCATTTACGCGATGATTTATCTCGTGGGACAGTTTCTTTCCGCGGTTTGTTTCATGGTGGTCGTGGAGCGAATATTTTTTCCGTACAAGCCGGTTTCGTCTTATTTAAAGCCGAAAGAAGTTCAGGATCATGGCAAATTGATGCTGACGTTCATCATGTTGTGGGCGTATTTTTCGTTCTCGCAACTGCTGATTATCTGGGCGGGAAACCTCCCCGACGAGATCACTTTTTACACCCGGCGCTTTCATCACGGCTGGGAATATGTTGGCCTATTCCTGATCGCCTTTCATTTCGCGGTGCCGTTCGCGATACTGCTTTCGCGATCGTTGAAGCGTGATCCGCGGCGGCTGGTGTGGGTTGCAGTGTGGGTAATCTTTATGCGCTATGTGGATCTTTACTGGTTCATCGAGCCCAATTTTCACCAGCAATTTTACTGGCACTTTCTTGATGCGGTTGTCCCGGTGGCAATTGGCGGTTTCTGGCTGTCGCTGTTTTTCCGGAATGTGAGGCGGCGTCCACTGTTGCCACAATACGATCCGCATGCGATAGAACTGTTGGAATTAGTCCATGACTGAACACACACACAACGAACGTAACGAGGAAGTCAGATTTGAGCGGCGGGACCTGACCTCGAGGGCGATTCTGGGATCCCTGGTTGCGTTGGCAGTACTTATCGCCGTTGTCTATTTTATTGTTCTGGGAACATACCGGTTTGGAAGCTGGTATGAAAGCACGCACCAGACGGCGCAAAATCCGATGGCGGAACCGGCAGAGGCTGACACTCGAGATATGAATCCGACGGTCACGAGGGCGCGAATTGACAAGAACTTTTCGCAGCCCCGCCTGGAAACCAATGAACGCACAGAGAACAATGATTTCCGGCTCGAAGAAGAACAGAAGTTGCATAGCTATGGCTGGGTTGACCAACAAAGCGGAGCAGTCCGCATTCCGATTGACCGGGCGATGGACCTGATTGCGCAGCGCGGGCTGAATACAACACCGCGTGCGGGAACAACTCCAGAGTCGGTGGTGAACACGATCAGTGCCGCAGCGGCGCGCGCGGATCACAGCGAAGGAAATGCAGAGCCGCAATCCAAGAAAACAATCAAACCGAAAGGAAGGAAGTAGTGTCCGTTATGCGGAAATGGATCAATACGGTGGTGGTGCTGGTGGCGGTAGCTCTATCCAGCTGTGCTTTTGGCCAGAACATGAGGACGGGACTTTTGTCGCCCCCAGCGAATTTGCGTCCTCCAGGGTTGAAGAATGTAGGCATCCAACAGAATCTCAATGGACAAATCCCCGGGGACCTCGTCTTCCGCGACGAAGCCGGAAAGACGGTTCATCTGTCCGACTACTTCGGCCAAAAGCCAATGATCTTGAGCCTGGTTTACTACCGCTGCCCCATGCTTTGCGGAGAGGTATTAGCTGGACTTTCCAGTGCGTTGAAGGTTCTCAAATTCAATGTGGGCGATGAATTCAATGTTTTGACCGTAAGCTTTGATCCGAAGGACACTCCTGACATAGGCGCCGCAAAGAAAGCGGAATACATCGAGAGATATGGTCGTCCAAGCGCGGCGAAAGGCTGGCATTTTCTTACCGGGCCACAGAGTTCGAT
>JBOGLB010000168.1:0-5116 GCA_050745965.1 Terriglobales bacterium
ACCCTCTTGCGCATAAAGTTCATTCACCAATTCCATGATGGCGGAGATGCAGGTATTGAAATGCCAGCGTCCGCGAAAGTCATCGCTCACGCGCTTGATGGTTTGATGAAGCTTGCGTTGGATCTGACGAGCTTCGGGAGTCAACGACTCATCGGAAGCAGATGCAGCATGCTGCCTCTCTACTCTGGATTTTCCCGCGTTTCTGGCTACGAAGCGGTAAACACGGCTCAGAAATCGCTGGATGCCTTCGATTCCCGAATCCTGCCAGTCAATGTCGCGATCCGGGGGACCAGCGAAGAGCACGTAAAGGCGAGCGCTGTCCGCGCCATACCGGGCGACCATCTCATCCGGCGAAACTACATTCCCCCGGCTCTTGGACATGGCTGCGCCCTGGTAGGTAACCATTCCCTGAGTAAACATTCGCGCCACTGGTTCGTCGTTCCTCACCAATCCCATATCGCGCATGAACTTGGTCCAGAAGCGTGAGTAAATCAGATGAAGAATGGCGTGCTCCACGCCGCCGATGTATTGATCAATCGGGAACCAATACCCAACGGTGTCGCGGTCGAACGGCGCTTTGTCGTTATGCGCATCGGTGTAGCGATAGAAGTACCAGGAGGAATCCACAAAAGTATCCATTGTGTCGGTTTCGCGGTGGGCGGGTCCTCCACACTTGGGACACACGGCGTTCACAAATTCCGGCACACGGCTCAGAGGTGATCCGCCGGTTAGGGCGATGTCAACATTTTCCGGCAATAACACCGGAAGATCTTTCTCCGGGACGGGCATGATTCCATCCTTCTCGCAATAGATCATGGGAATCGGCGTACCCCAATATCGCTGGCGCGAGATCCCCCAATCTTTCAGGCGGTAGGTGACAGTAGCTTTGCCAAAGCCATTTTTCTCGGCACGTTCAGACATCTTTTTGATGGCGTCGGCGCAATTGAGGCCATTGAACGAACCGGAGTTCACGAGAATTCCGTCCATTGTGGTCAAGGGAAGAATCGGCTCGACGGCGGTTTCTTCCGGATCAGAAATTTGCGGAAGAATTACGAGTCGAACTGGGAGCTTATATTTTTTGGCGAACTCGTAATCACGTTCATCATGGGCGGGGACACTCATGATGGCGCCCGTTCCGTAATCCATCAGGATATAGTTCGCTACCCAGATCGGGACTCGTTCTCCGTTGTAGGGATTGATCGCAAAGCGTCCCGTGTTTACTCCGTGCTTCTCAATTTCGCCGATATCGCCGACTTCTCTTGCCTTTCTTTGTTCCGCGATAAGTTGATCCACTTCGGCCCGCAACAGGTCGTTGTTCCTGGTCAAACGGGCGACCAGCGGATGCTGGGGCGCGAGTTGGACGGACGTTGCGCCGTAGATCGTGTCCACACGTGTGGTGAAAACGGTAATTGTTGAAGTCGCGGGATCGGTCGCACCTTCAAGTTTGAAATCTACGAGCGTACCCTCGCTGCGCCCAATCCAGTTGCGCTGCATGGTCTTGACTTTTTCAGGCCAGCCGTCGAGCTTGTTCAAGTCTTGCAGCAATTCATCCGCGTAGCGCGTGATCCGTAAGAACCACTGCTCCAATTCGCGCTGTTCGACCATGGTGTCTTCGTGACGCCAGCACCGGCCATTTACCACTTGTTCATTGGCCAGCACGGTGCAGCATTTCGGGCACCAATTCACGAGGCTCTTTTTTCGATACGCCAGGCCTTTCTCGAAAAGCTTGATAAAAAACCACTGATTCCCTTTGTAATAATCCGGCAGGCAGGTTGTGACTTCGCGCGACCAGTCATAGGCGAAGCCGAGGCGCTTCATCTGCGCTTTCATGTTGGCGATGTTGCGCAGGGTCCACTCGCGGGGCGGCGTGTTATTTGAAATCGCGGCGTTTTCCGCAGGAAGGCCAAACGAATCCCACCCCATGGGATGCAGCACGTTGTAACCGTTCATCCACATATATCGGGCAAGCGCATCGCCGATGGCGTAATTACGTACGTGGCCCATGTGAAGCGCGCCCGAAGGATAGGGCAACATTTCGAGAACGTAATATTTCGGCTTGGTGGATTTCGCTTCGGCGGCGTACAGAGACGGGTCGGCCTGCCAACGCTCAAACCATTTGGTCTCGATGCGTTGAGCATCGTAGCGGATTTCTTCTTCGTCGCGGCTTCGATGATGGACCGTGGTGCTGTTTTCCTGTGGCATGAGCTTCTGATTCTACAATGAGATTGCAGGGATTCGCTCCGCCGGGTCGCAACCGCCCGAGTCAGCCGGTTCCCGTTGCCACGCGCTCAAGAGAATAATGGAGTAGGAGAAATCTGTCGCATCTCAGGTGAACAAATTTAGGGGCAGATCACGTCGCAGAGCCCTGCTTGGCCGAAAGTAGCTAGTAGATATTGTTCCCTCGACTTCGCTCGGGACAAGCTCCTCCGTAAGTGAGCGTGGTATCCAGACGCTTTGATCATTCTCCTGGACTATCAGCAGTGCTGTGCCAGCCATGCTTGATGGCTTTAATCGCGCCTTCGAAGTCGTCTTCCTTGCTCAACGGCCCTTTCATCAGAGTATCGGGATATTTGCGGCCAGGGACCTGTGGATTTGTACTCTGGTATTTTCGGAGCAACGGAAGCATCTTTCGACCACGAGCGATGACCGCGTCGGTCTCCTCCTGAGATTCCCCCATATAGAAACACATCAATACAACTAATGCTTCATCCGCGTCTCGTCCTGTTCTCTGAGTTAATGCATGCAACAAGAGGTTTAGCCGATGCTCGCCCCGTGCATCCCCTGAGATTATCTGTAGCTGCTGATCAAGAATGGGGCGAATTAGGGCAGCGACTCTCTCGGGAATGACCGCGCTTCGATGGTTATTGCCCGTCGAGGCCTGCGCAGCCGAGTCTATTTGGACTTTCGAATCGGCAGCGAAAATCGCAGTGCTAGTCACTAATACAAAGATCAAAGCCAAGACAAAGATTGCATCTCATGGACATTAGGGCACAACGTGCATTTTGCTACCGGGCTCGGAGTCAAGCAGCCCATTCAATTGTCTAATATCTCCCGGAAAGCCCGTTACGCATCCCGTCGAGCAGAACGGCGAGCTCAGAGACTTACCAAAAGGCTGATCGCAACTGTGGCTGCGCATCAGATCGCGTCCCCAATCGAATTCGAACAATACTCTAGCGGGGCCCGAACTGCAGTTTCGCCTTTGGCTCGAATGCCTAAAGGTGGCGCAATGCTACGTCAAGATTTATTTGGTCGCAATGAGAAAAACCATCCTAGCTGTGGAAATCTGTCGGGCGCATATAGAAATCTGCCCCAACATAGTCTTGATGCGATCATCCGACTTGGTTTATCAAAGTCCCGATGGGTGGGATGGTGATCTGAATTTCGTCTTTCATTCTTAAGCTGAACGAGTCGGCAGGAACATTCTTCTCGCAGTTTGGCTCGCACCGATAGTTTGGGTACAACCAAGATTCGACTACTGAATCCAATGATTTCAGATTAAGGAGAGCCCGAAGCATGCCTGACAAGAGCGAACTTGATGGACAGACTGCGATCATCACGGGAGCGGGGAGTGGCATTGGCTCGGCTATTGCACTCAAACTGGCCGCCCTGGGCGCGACAACCGTGCTTTGCGGCCGCAGCCGCAAGCCTCTCGAAGCCACGGCTTCCTCCATTTCGAAGACCGGTGGACAAGTCGTCGTACACGAATGTGATGTGACGGATTTGAAGTCGGTCGAGAGCGTGGCGAATGACGTTGAGAAGTCCTTTGGACGACTCGACATTCTGGTAAACAACGCAGGAGTCGGCAGTTTTGGGAGGCCATTGCATGAGATGTCGCAGCAGAACTGGGACAATATCGTGAATACGAACTTGCGCGGAGTCTTCTACTGCATCCGAAGTTTCGCGCCGATGATGATTCGCGCCAAGAACGGCCACGTCATTAATATCTCGTCTCTCGCCGGAAAAAATGCACTCCCCAACGGCGCCGCCTACGCGGCATCCAAGTGGGGACTCAATGGGCTGACGTATTCGGTCGCCGAAGAATTGCGCGCGCATAACATTCGCGTGTCGGTAATTTGTCCCGGATCGGTGGATACGGCTTTGAGCCCGCACGAAGGAAAGAGCGCAGAAAAAATGCTGAAACCTGCCGATGTCGCCCATGTTGTGGCAATGCTGGTGACGCAATCACCGCAATCTTTCGCCAGTGAAATCTTGCTGCGGCCGACTCAAAAACCGTGAGCGGTCGCGCGCCAGAGCTTATTTTTTGAAAAGGTTCTCAAAAGCCTGCTTGGCATCCGTGGGACGGGCCGAAGCCGGCGTAGAAGTTTGCTTTTCAACCCTGACACTTATCGAGTAAAACGTGCATGAATTGATCTGATCTTTGCGCGGGATGCGCTCGGGAATCGGTTGGGTACATTCAAAGCGAGCGGCGGGATCAAAATGCGAACACTGCTTGCAGGAGTGCAATTCGAAACCGCACTTCGGGCAACGCCCAACTGGGTCGGAAATAGCCGCCAATATCGTTCCGCACTGACTGCATCGCGATACGGCATGCGTGCCCGCAAGTTGTAAGGGCCTCGGCCCAAAGGTTTCAGCTTTCGCGGGCCGATCGGCGGGCCTATCTGAAGACGACTTCTGCCGCTCGCCTCGATCACGATCCTGATAACCGTGTTGACGATACTTCTGTTCTGACAAGGAACCTCCCGGTGGCGAGCATTGTCTCGCGGAGATTGATTGCAGGCAAGTGCACGAAGGTGCCCTGGCAAAACACTCATAATCAGCCCCATTAGCGGAAGGCTTCCTTTGTTATAATCCGCCCACGCTTCCCATTGACGCGCTGTGATTGAAATGACCGAGCCGTCCACGCCTTTGATGCGGCAATACGCCGCCATTAAAAAGGAGCATCCCGCCGCTCTTTTATTCTTTCGACTTGGCGACTTCTACGAACTTTTCTTCGACGACGCGGTTCTTGCCTCGCGCGAACTCCAAATCACTTTGACATCGCGCAATAAAGAAAAGGGTCTCGCCGTGCCAATGTGCGGGGTGCCTTATCACGCAGCCGACGGTTACATCTCGAAGCTTGTCCGCAAAGGATTTCGAGTTGCGGTCTGTGAGCAGG
>JBOGLB010000169.1:0-5195 GCA_050745965.1 Terriglobales bacterium
GGACCAATGATCAGGCGCTCCAGATCCATTCGCTTGTGGGATTCAGGATCGCAAACCGCTGGATCCTTCGTCACCGGAACACTAAGGGCATGAGGAACTGTCCCCGACCATCTGACGGTACCCTTAATTGTGCCCCCATTAGTCACCGTTATTACCTGGTAGCCACTTTGAGCAGAACAAGGTTGTACGGCCGCAAGTAAGACGGGCAGCAAAAAAGCAACGAGGAATGTCTTAATCATTTGAGTCAACTTCTTAGAAACTTTTTTGGACGGACTAGTCACATATCGTAGAAGGGGATATCGAGAGGGACAAGTAACCGAAGTAACTGCCTAAAGGTCCACGGATTAGCGGCTAGTCGGCGTGACTTGAGCCGGGACTCGGCAGGGTTGCGGAGAACGCGGGACGCGACTTGCGGCTGGCCCGGGTCCGCAATCTATCCATATAAAGATAAATGACAGGAGTGGTAAACAGGGTCAGAGCCTGACTCAGAATCAGCCCGCCCACAATGGTAATGCCAAGAGGTTGGCGAAGTTCGAATCCAGTTCCAGTTCCGAGTGCGAGAGGCAGTCCACCCAGCAAGGCTGCCATCGTGGTCATCATGATCGGACGAAATCGCAGCATGCACGCTTCAAAAATGGCGTCGGCAGGGGACTTCCCTTCCAGCCGCTCCGCCTGCAACGCAAAGTCAATCATCATGATGGCATTCTTTTTTACGATGCCTATCAGCAGAATGATTCCAATCAGCCCGATCACATTCAGTTCATTGTGGGTGAGTAACAGTGCCAGCAGAGCACCCACACCGGCGGAAGGCAAGGTGGAAAGAATCGTAATGGGATGAATAAAACTCTCATAGAGAATCCCAAGCACAATGTAAACCGTCAGAACAGCGGTCACGATGAGTACCCATTCGTTGGCAAGTGAGTCTTGAAAGGCGGCGGCGGTTCCCTGGAAGCTGGCGCTGATCGTGCTCGGAAAACGAATGTTTCGTTCCGCATCCTCAATCGCCTGCGTCGCCTGGCCCAGCGATATCTTCGGAGCCAAATTGAAGGACAGCGTGACTGAGGGATACTGGCCCTGATGACTCACGGCCAATGCGGTGTTCGATGGTCCGAAGTGCGCCATGGCTGAAAGCGGAATCATCTTTCCATTGGACGAATGAACATACACGCTATCTAAAGTGTCGGGATCCTGCTGATAGCGGGGGTCCACTTCCATGACTACGTGATATTGGTTTAGCGACTTGAAGATTGTGGAAACCTGGCGTTGGCCGAAAGCGTCATAAAGTGCGTTGTCAATGTCCTGCGGAGAAACCCCAAGCCGGGACGCGGTATCTCGATCAATCACGACACCGGCTTCGAGTCCCTTGTCTTGCTGGTCAGTATTTACATCGCGCAATTCGGGAAGCGTGCGCAGTTTTTGTAATAAAAGCGGAGACCAGGTGTTCAGTTCTTTTAAGTCATCGCCTTGCAAAGTGTATTGATATTGCGCCTGGCTCAGGCGGCCTCCAATCGTCAAATCTTGCGCCGATTGCATGTAGAGCGTCGCTCCCGCAACCACCGCAAGTTTTTTTCGCAGGCGGCCGATGACCTTATCGGCTGTGACATTTCTTTGGCTGCTTGGCTTGAGCATGATAAACATGCGGCCTGAATTGAGCGCGGTGCTGCCGCCCGCGAAGCCTACTATAGTCTCGACTGCCGGATCCTTCTTCACGATGTCCACGAACTGATACATTTTCGCGCTCATGGCGGGGAATGAAATGTCCTGCGCGGCCTGCACCGAACCGAAGAGTCTGCCGGTATCTTGCTGGGGGAAAAATCCTTTGGGGACGATGATGTAGAGATAGACGGTCAATCCCGCCGTCAAGATGGTAGCCAGCAACATAACCGGCTGGTGCCGCAAAACCCAGGTGAGCCCGACCTTATAAATCCCCTGCACCCAGTCGAAGACATTTTGACTCCAGCGGTACGCGCGGCCGTGTTTCTCCTCATGCAAAGGTTTAAGCAACTGTGCGCACATGGTTGGTGTGGTGGTCAACGAGACTACAAGCGAAACGGCGATCGCGATGCTCAGGGTGACGGCGAATTCGCGGAACAGCCGTCCGACGATTCCACCCATCATTAAGATTGGGATGAACACTGCGACTAGAGAGGTACTCATGGAGAGCACGGTAAAGCCGATTTCCCGGGCGCCGAGAAATGCCGCCTGCGCGGGCGCAACACCGCGTTCAAGGTAACGCGTGATGTTCTCCAGGACGACGATCGCGTCGTCCACGACGAAGCCGGTCGAAATCGCCAGCGCCATCAATGACAGATTGTCGAGACTGTACCCCAGCAAATACATCACGCCGAAAGTCCCGATTAAAGAAAGCGGTACTGCGATACTAGGAATAATGGTGGCGCGCACTGTACGCAGAAAAACGAACACCACGAGAATGACGAGCACAATAGAGATGAGAAGTGTAATTTCAATATCGTGCACCGAGGCTCGCACCGTGGTGGTTCGATCCATCACCACGGCGAGATTGATGGCAGGAGAAATGGACGCCTGAAGTTCGGGCAGCAAGGCAAGCACGTTATCCACGGTGCTGATAATGTTGGCGCCGGGTTGGCGGAAAACTATAATCAGCACCGCCCGCTTTCCGTTGAACAGGCCGACGATGTGCGCATCCTCGACGGAATCTTCGACGTCAGCCACGTCCTCCAAACGAACCGCAGCGCCCGTGGCCCGGTTGTAAGCGACGATTAGTGGGCGGTATTGATCGGCTTGCATGATTTGATCGTTATCGGTGATCGCCCAGGAATTTGTCGTATTCCATACTTCGCCTTTCGGCCCGTTGGCGTTCGCGGAACCGAGAGTCGTGCGAACCGCATCCAGTCCAATCCCAATTTTGTTGAGGATAGTTGGATTGACCTCGGCTCTTACCGCGGGATTAGCTCCGCCTCCCACATAGACCTGGCCTACGCCACTGACTTGCGCCAGTTTTTGCGAAAGAATCAAATTCGCCTGATCGTAAATTTTGGGCAACGTGATGCTGTCAGAAGTCAGCGCAAGAATCAGGACAGGCGCGTCCGCAGGATTGACTTTCCGGTAAGAGGGATTTCCAGGCATATAGGAAGGCAACTGACTTCGGGCGGCATTGATCGCCGCCTGCACGTCGCGAGCGGCCGCGTCAATGTTTCGATTCAAATCGAATTGCAGCGAGATTCCCGTGGACCCCAGTTGGCTGCTCGAAGTCATCTGGTTTATCCCCGCGATGCGGCCAAATTGACGTTCCAGCGGCGTCGCAACCGCGGAGGCCATGGTTTCAGGGCTGGCACCGGGAAGTCCCGCTCCAACCTGGATTACCGGAAACTCCACCTGCGGCAGCGGGGCGACAGGGAGGAAATTAAAAGCCAGCGCTCCTGACAGCAAGAGTGCAAAGGTCAGCAGCGACGTTCCAATAGGCCTCTTGATGAATGGCGCGGAAATATTCATATAGCTACGTGCTTACGTCTGCATTTCTAGTCCCCACGTAATTAATCTCCCAGCACCGGCTCTTCAACCGGGTGCTGGAACTGAATGCGCTGAAAACGGCTGGCGAGCCGGTCAAACCACAAATAAACCACTGGGGTCGTATAAAGCGTCAACGCTTGGCTGACTAAGAGTCCGCCAACAATGGTGATTCCCAAAGGATGCCGTAGCTCCGACCCCGTGCCCCTGCCTAACGCAAGCGGAAGAGCGCCGAGGAGCGCAGCCATTGTCGTCATCATGATGGGTCGAAAACGCAGCAAGCAAGCCTGGAAAATCGCCTCTTCCGGAGGCTTATGCTCTACGCGCTCCGCTTCGAGCGCGAAGTCTATCATCATGATGGCGTTCTTTTTTACGATTCCTATGAGCAGAATGATTCCAATCAGGCTTACGACGCCCAAATCATTCCCTGTGATTAGCAACGCAAGTATCGCTCCCACGCCCGCCGAGGGAAGGGTCGAAAGAATGGTTAGCGGATGAATGTAGCTCTCATACAAAACTCCCAACACGATGTACACGGTGACGATCGCGGCGACGATCAGCCAGGGCTCTGTCGAAAGTGAGTTCTGGAAAGCTGCGGCGGTTCCTTGGAAACTCGTGTGAACGCTTGCCGGCATGTTGATCTCTGCTTCGGCCGCGGCGATTGCCTTGGTTGCGTCTCCCAGCGATTTACCGGGCGCGAGATTGAACGAAAGTGTCACCACCGGGAATTGTCCCTGATGATTGATGGCCAGAGCCGTGTTCGAAGTTTGCATCTGCGTAAAGGAAGAGAGGGGCACCTCAGCCCCAGTGTTCGACTTCACGTACAAATCCTTAAAAGCACCGGGATTCTGCCGAAATTGCGGATCAACTTCCAGAACTACGTGATACTGATTCAGCTGCGTGAAAATGGTCGAGACTTGGCGTTGTCCGAAAGCGTCATAAAGCGTGTTGTCAATTGCCAGGGGCTGAATGCCTAGGCGTCCGGCAGTGTCTCGATCAATTGTGAGGTCGGCCTGAAGGCCGCCGTTTTGCTGATCGGTTGCCACATCCCGCAGCTCCGGCAATGTGCGCAGCTTATCGGCCAATTGGGTGGACAGGCGGTCAAGCTCGACGGGGTCCGCGTCTTCCATTGAATATTGAAACTGCGTGCGGCTCACCCGGTCTTCCACGCTCAAGTCCTGCACCGGCTGCATATAGAGAGTGATGCCAGTCACCTGCTGCGCCAGTTCGGGCTGCAACCTGCGGATTACGTCGGACGCGGTGTCGTTTCGTTGATTGCGGGGCTTTAGATTTATCTCAATGCGTCCGCTGTTAGGCGTGAGATTCGTGCCGTCCACACCGATGAAAGAAGACAGGCTTTCGACATCCGGATCCTTAAGAATCACCCGAGCCAGTGCTTGCTGATCGTTGGCCATGGCCGCGAACGAAGCGCTCTGCGGCGCGTCCGAGATGCCGAGGATCAGCCCGGTATCCTGCACCGGAAAAAATCCTTTTGGAACGATAACATAGAGCACCAGGGTAAGAACCAGCGTCGAGGCGGTGATCAGCAAAGTTGTAGTTTGATGTGCGAGAACAAATTTCAGCGTTCGTCCATAAAACTCGATCACGCGGTTGTATAAATCTTCCGATTTTCTGTAAAAGCGGCCTTGCTTTGCGGGATCCTTATGCTTGAGCAGACGCGCGGACATCATTGGCGTCAAGGTCAA
>JBOGLB010000170.1:0-3157 GCA_050745965.1 Terriglobales bacterium
GTGCAACTGTTCGGTGCCTTACCCAACGAACCGAATCCTTACGTTTACATTTTCTCCTATCAGACAGAAGTTGAACCGGTGAAGGATTTGGTCGTCAAAGTCGGCTATCAGGGCAGCAGAAGCCGGAAGCTGATGCGGACAATTGATATGAATCGCTTCACGCCTGGAGACACGTTCGACGGGAGCCAGGACAAAATTCAGCACACCGGCTCAAATGGACAGCCGTGCGGCCCTACCAATCCAACTTGCACTGCCGTACATATGACAGGAAACCCTCGGTTCAACAATCTCTATTTCCCGTTGCCTGATGTCAACGCGAGCTATGATGCGTTGGTTGCGAGCGTGAGCCGCCGGTTCAATCACGGCTTTCAGGTTGACGCCAACTACACATGGAGTCACGCGATTGACACCGCATCCTACGAGATCGGCTATCAGCAAACCGATCCCAGCAACCCCCTCATTGATAAAGGCAATTCGGACTTCGATGTACGCAACAGCTTTGTAATGGATGCGGTTTGGGAGATGCCGCTATTTCGTGGCCGCCATGACCTCGTCGAAACAGCGCTCGGCGGATGGACGATCAGCGGGATTGTGAGCAAGCACTCAGGATATCCATTCCCTGCGGTAATCGGGTCCTGCAACACGAATGCGGACCGTAATGGCGACGGATATTGCCCAGATATGCCATTCGCGTATAACGGCGGCGTAATTGCACATCCCACTAAGCAACAATGGGTTAACGGAGTCTTCCCCAACCCCAAGGCAGAGTTTGATACCACAACCCTTGGGCCGGGCTGCCGATGCCGGAATATGTTCACCGGTCCCGGCTACACGTCCGTGGATCTAACGCTAGGTAAGGATTTTGTCCTACCCAAGATGGCCTTCTTTGGTGAAGGATCAATGCTCGCTATTCGGGCTAACCTGTTCAACGCATTCAACATTCTGAATTTCACGCCGCTGCTCCCGGCGACCGCACCGACGGACATCATCAACACTGGAAGCTTTGGGCGACCTTCTGATGGCTTGGCTGGACGGGTCATCGAGTTGCAAGCGAGGTTCAGCTTCTAAAGTGCAAAAATTAATCACGCGGTTCTCTTTTGGGGGAACCGGCATTGAGAGTTGGCTTGCCGCCTCGGAATCCTGGGACTAAGCAAAATGGGTTGGCAAAGTATTTAGCGACAACCAAACAGAATAGTAGAGGTATAATTCTCATCCGTTGAAGGACCGGTGAGTCCGGGTCCTGAGGCCAGAAGTTTTGGTGGAGCGGCATTTCAGTTGCTCCCCTGACAGTTCTCAGGTCAGACGCGGATACTCCCGAGATTCGGTGAGGTCTCCAGCCGTGAAATCGCCCCTTTGCTTTCCCGCCTTGTTGTCTAGAATTTTCCTGGCACTATTCATTTGTTTTTGGACAGCCACGATAGGCGTTGCTGAGTCTGCTTCTGCTTCACTCAGTGATTCGAGCAAATCTTCTCCTCATGCGAACATGTCTCGACCGGTGGATTCGGGAGCTGTCGTAACGATCCCTGGTCCACTACGCTCATTTTTGCGAATGGCTGGAATCAGCCAAAAGGTTTCCTCTGATGAGGTTCTTCCTCTGCTTGCGCGGGAAGTTTTCTTTCTAGGCTACCGTGGGGGAACGCCAACAGAATTTCTAATATTGCTCAACCGCTATGTGTCTCAGGCGCGGGAGTTGTCGGCAGTCGCGGGTTCCTCGGGCGTTATACGCGTGTCGAACTGTGCTGAGGCAGAACAGTTGCTGCACATTCTGGGATATCGAATCCGCGAGAAATGCGGGGAACGCACCGCGTCTCTTTTCACCGCCGATCCGGAAAGAGCTTTTCTCACAATTGACTCCGGCTTTCCACTGACTGAACTTGAGCAAACGATTCAGGGCGGGAAACCTTTTGCTTATGAATACTCCTCTACTTCCGTCCCTGTTCTTTTTACGGAAAGCGATTGGATCGCGGTCAAGTCAATCAAGAAAGTAGACACCAAGAACCTGATTGACCGGCTCCTGCGAGATCCCGATCTGGCTCTTCTGTATTGGGCTTTCAGCCGAATGGATAACGACACGGTGGCCGATCTACTAGTCTCTCCCGGACTCGAGAAATTGCTTCCCTACGCCGCGCTGCTAAATTTTTATGGAAGTGAAATTTGCATCCGCTCAGGGCGCGTGATCGTCCCGGGCGGACCCGACGCTGAAGATGAATGGAAAGACCTCGCGGGCGCGAAGTCGGAAGCGCAAGGGAAATTTGTCCTACACCTCCTGGAGAAAGATAAGGGATGGCTGGTAGCGTTTTTCGACGCTCTGTCGCGCACCAGTCAGGCCCAGCAGGCGCACTTTACCAATGTGCACCGTCTAAAACCGTTATACGTCGCGTTTCGTCCGAGCGATAACTCGGCTGGCGCGGCGAAAGGAGTATTCCGTCCCGCACCGTTGCTATTGCTCCTGTTGACTCGGCTGCAATTTGATCCCGATGGGGAGGTACACGTTCCCGGAAACATAGAGACCTGGAAAGAAGTTTTGCGGCAGGCGCCGAACTCGAAGAGGATCACCAAGTGGGCGAAGGGGAAGAGTAACGATCCGCAACAGTTGCTTGAAGCGATATTTTCATTCGCTCGAGCTTCGGCTGATTCAGGCCCGGTGCAAGCTTTTCTCTCCATGGGCGAACTTGACGCCAGACGCGGTCCGAAACATTACTTGAAACCCGAAACAGTCGGTCTGCTTGCCAGTACGTTCTCTCAGTTCAGCGATCAATATCTAGTTTTTTCTGAGTTTCCAGGTCTGGATGACGCCTCGATTACCCGATTTGTACATGTGGTCGAATCGGTGGACAAGATACACAACCATGTTCTGCGCGGTAACGCGATGGGAATATTTCAAGCCGATATCGGACTCTGGCAAATTCTGGCCCGCCAGGAACAGATTCCGGGCACCGACCTGAATCAGTCCTGGCAAAAGGTAGTTGCGCCGTTTTCCAACATCAATTCACCCGCGGTATTGTTTAATGCCGGCCGCAGCTCGCTTCAAGAAGTGCTTCGCGCAGCCACGGGTGAGCCCAACAAATCTCAAGATGAAATCCTGAGCCTGCTCGCAGGCCCGGCTCAACACAATGTGGAAGGTAAACGAGTGCACGCGGAACTCGCCGATCACATG